>CBFGPB010000178.1:0-5462 GCA_965650545.1 uncultured Devosia sp.
TTGATCTTGCTCATCGAATTGCTCCCTTGCAAATACGCATTGCGGCCCTCGGCCTAGTTCGGCCGCCCGTATAGCATCACGCACGAAAAGCGCAAAGACAGGCTGGGCAAGGGGGCTTGCCGGATGGCGGGCAGCTATTTGGCCGGCAGGGTGTCGACGAAGGCCCGGGCCGTGGCGATCCACCCTTCGAGCGCGTCGTCATCCTCGATGGCGTCTCCGGCCACGAAGACGAACCCGCCCATGGTGCGGCCATTCATGACCATGGGTGCGGCGCCGGGCCGTTCGAGGGCCGCCGCCATGCCGTCCTTCCCGACGCGGACCAGCAAGGTGCCGTCCTTGATGGGGCAGACCAGCATGTTGCCTCGATGCATGAAGGCCCGCCCGTTGAACATCTTCTTTTCGACCAGGACGAGGTCCGGCGTCAGCGTCCGTATCCGCTCGGAGAGCTCTTCGAGGGCGAGGCTCATCGAGTGCTCTCTCTATATTGTTCGTATTTGGGCAGGTGGTCAGCGATCAGATCCCAAGCCTGATGGCTTCGGGCAAAGATCAATTGGTTGGGCGCGTACCAGTCATTCTGGCCGGCAAAAAGGCCGGCCGGGACGATGCGCAAATCCGGTGCGCGGGATGAGACCCCAAATATGGTCGTCCCGCATTCGGGGCAGAAGTGACGCGTGAAGGTTGCTCCCGAATCGGCTGGACGGACAAAGGTTTTCGTCAAACCGGAGACCTCCGCATCCGCCTGCCGGAACAGCACGATGGACGAGTGGCCGCTGCCCGAGGCCTTCTGGCAATGGAGGCAGGAACACTGGAACATTGAGATGGGCCGGCCCTTGGCATGAAGCGAAACAGCGCCGCAGTCGCAGGTCGCCGCAAGGTCCAGGTCGGGCATCGGTGTCTTGGTCATGGACCGAGGCTGGCACGCGCCTTGCCGCTCGGCAAGCCTTCGCTTGCCAAGGACCCGATCTGGCGCAAGAGTGCCGCGCCGGCCGAGGAGTGAGAATGGCGCTGCGTCCCGATTATCCGCTCATGACAGAACGCCTGCGCCTGCGCCCGTTCACCCGCGGGGATGTCGACGCCGTGTTGGCCTATCGGGGACGCGAAGACGTTGCCCGTTACCTTTTCGACCCTCCTCTGAGTCGCGACGAATGTGCCCAGGCCATCCAGCAGCGCACAGCCCAGACCAGCTTCGTCGAGGAGGGCGACCGCATCGTTCTGGCGGTGGAGACGATCGAAGGCGAGACGCTCATCGGCGAGGTTTCGCTGATCTGGCGATCGGCCGAGGCGCGGCAGGGAGAGCTGGGCTGGATATTCCACCCGGACTTCCACGGGCGAGGCTATGCCACCGAGGCAACCAACGCTCTCCTCGACCTGGGATTCGGGCCGGCCGACCTGCATCGCATCTATGCCCGCTGCGACGCCCGCAACGAGCCCTCCTGGCGCTTGATGGAGCGACTGGGGATGCGGCGCGAGGCGCATTTTCGTCAGCACGGCTTGTTCAAGGGCGCGTGGGACGAAGAGTTCTATTACGCCATTCTGCGCGACGAGTGGCTCTCGCGACGGCATTGAGGTTGATCTGCGTCAACGAGCGGTCAAATTGGCACGATATTCTCCTCCCTGTCAGGAACCAGAAGCCCCATCCGCCGTTGCGGATGGGTGCCTGTGGAACGTTGCGGAGGAAGCTGGCCATGTCGTCCTTGCGTCTACCTATCGAAACCGCGTCTCTCCTTCTCAGGCCCTTCGAACGCGGTGATATAGACGCAGTCCGGCGCTATCATCTGCTTCCTTCGGTTCAGCGCTATGTCGATCGCCCCACCCGCTACGACGAAGACGTCGCCGCCGCCGTCGCCACCATGCGCCGGCAGGTCGAATTGCACCGGCCCGGAGATACGCTCACCTTGGCCGTCGTGCGCAAGGGCGATCGCGCTCTCGTCGGCCAAGTCAGCCTCAAATGGTCCGATGCAACGGCCGGGCAGGGGGAGCTACGGTTCGCCATCGACCCAGCGGAAAGCGGCAAGGGCTACTTGACGGAGGCCCTGTCGGCCCTGATCGACCTCGCCTTCGATCACTTCCACATCCATCGGCTGATGGTGCGCTGCGACGGGCGGAGCCACCATTCGATCAAGCTCATGCAGAAGCTGGGCCTGCGGCTCGAAGCGCATTATCGCGAGCATGCCCTGTTCCAGGGCGAGTGGGACGAGGAGCTGCACTTTGCCATTCTCGACCGGGAATGGCGGCCCAATGCCAAGGTTCTCGAAATGCCCATGCGTGGGCGCGTCGCCTGATTTGCGCGGCCAGCGCAATTGAGCTATGTCGCCGCCATTGTTCCCGGATTGGCGGCACATGGCAGGCACCGACAGCTCACTTCCCATCACTCTCGCGCCCACCCCGGCAATCATCCTTTGCGAGCCGCAACTGGGTGAGAATATCGGGGCGGCGGCGCGCGCCATGGCCAATTTCGGCCTGTGGGACCTGCGCCTGGTTCGGCCCCGCGATGGCTGGCCCAATGAGAAGGCCGTCGCCGCCGCATCGCGCGCCGACCATGTGCTGGAGCGTGTCAGGGTTTTCGAAACTCTGGAAGAGGCCATTGCCGACCTGACCCTGGTCTATGCCACCACCGCCCGCTCGCGCGATATGCAGAAGGAGGTCTATGGCCCGGAGGAAGCCTCCGTCGCCATGGCCGGCCACATTGCCGGCGGGCAGAAGGCGGGCCTGCTGTTCGGGCGTGAGCGGTGGGGCCTCCTCAACGACGAGGTCGCCATGGCCGATGCGATCGTGACCCTGCCGGTCGAGGCCGCCTTCGCCTCGCTCAACATCGCCCAGGCCGTGCTGCTGATGGCCTATGAGTGGCGCCGGACCAGCGAGGCGGGCAGGGCGCTGCCATTTGGCGACAATCTCGCCGAGGCCGCGCCACGCAGCGAACTGGTCGGCCTCTTCGAGCACCTGGAAAGCGTCCTCGACCAGACCGGCTTCTTCACCACGCCGGACAAGCGCCCGAGCATGGTCAACAACCTGCGCACCGCGCTCACCCGCGGCCGGTTCACCAGCCAGGAAATCCGCACCCTGCGCGGGGTCATTTCTTCCATCGACCGGCGGCACGAGCGACCCAATCCCAATCGGATGAAGAAGGCGGAGGACACTGGGGTCAAGGAGTAGCGCAGCCTTCCCCGATGGCGCCCCACCGACGGTGCCGTCCTCGGGGCTGACCCGAGGACCACCTTCAGTCGGCGCAGGTGGAGAGTGGCCCTCGGATCAAGTCCGAGGGCGGCTTGGCGATTGGCGGCCAACCGCGCGAAAAACGGACACACTCTCCCTTTGACCCTTCATCGCCAAAATGCGATGAGCGGGCATCATGAGCGCACACGCCCCATCCGAGCCCAACAAGCTCGCCTTCAGCTATCCCGGTTTCCGCTTTTTCTGGCTCACCACGCTGCTGGTCAGCTTTGCGGTCCAGATCATGTCGGTGTCGATTGCCTGGCAGATCTACGACGTCACCGGCAATGCGTTTCTGTTGGGGCTGGTGGGGCTCTGCCTGTTCCTGCCGGCGCTGCTGCTGATCCTGGGCACGGGGCTCGCGGCGGACCGCTTCAACCGGCGCGGCATCATGGCAATCTGCCTTACAGTGGAGCTGGGCTGTGCCTTGGGGTTCCTGGCGCTGGTCAATGTCCAGGCGCACGAGGTCTGGCCGATTTTCGTCATTCTCGTCGTGCTCGGCACAGCGCGGGCCTTCTGGGGGCCGGCGGCACAGTCGCTGGCGCCCAACCTGGTGCCGACCGAGGCGCTCAGCAATGCCATCACGGTCAACGCCTCGGCCTGGCAGTTCGCCGCTATCACCGGCCCGGCGGTTGGCGGTCTGCTTTACGGCATTTCACCCAGCTTTGCCTTCGGCACCGGCGCCGCGCTGCTGGTCTGCGCCGTGGTGACCGTGCTGCTGATCCCCAAGCCTGAGAGGCGCGAGTCACACCAGGCGACCAGTCTCGAAACGATGTTCGGCGGCTTCCGCTACATTTTTGCCAACAAGGTCGTTCTGGGCGCCATTTCGCTCGACATGTTCGCCGTGCTGATGGGCGGGGCGGTGGCGCTGCTGCCGGTCTATACCAAGGACATCCTGCATGCGGGGCCGGTCGAGTTGGGCCTGCTGCGCGCCGCGCCGGGTGTCGGTGCCATCGCCATGGCGCTGTTCCTGACGCGCTTTCCGGTCCGCGACCATGCGGGCAAGATCCTCTTCCTGTTCGTCGGTCTCTTCGGCGCCTTCACGGTGATCTTCGGTTTTTCAACGACGGTCTGGCTCTCGATTCCCGCCCTGGCACTGGTGGGAGCCTCCGACATGGTCAGCGTCACCATCCGCGAGACCATCATGCAGCTCTGGACGCCCGAGGAGGTGCGCGGCCGCGTCAATGCGGTCAATTCGGTCTTCATCGGCGCGTCCAACGAATTGGGCGAGTTCCGCGCCGGGACAGTGGCCCACTTGATCGGCCCGGTGCCGGCCGTGGTCATCGGCGGGTTCGGCGCCATGGCAGTTGCCGTGATCTGGAGCCGCCTCTTCCCGCAATTGCGTGAGCAGCGGACGCTGGACAAGAAGATGGCCTGACCATCCGGCCGGATGATCGGCGATCTCTTGACCATCGTCAAAACACCCTTTCGTCCACCCTTCACACTCCGTTCGTACCGCCAACCGGAGGCCATGCGGTTTCTGGACCGGTGCGGATTGTTGAGGAGGATGCGGTGTCAAAGACGATGACGGCACTGGCCGGCGTTCTGCTGTTTCTGGGCGCCAGCTCGGCGGGATACGCCCAAGACAATCAGATCGGGGCCGACGCCTATACGGCGGCCTGCGCGGTCTGCCACGGCTCGGACGGAAAGGGCGCTGGCGAATTCGCCGACGTGCTGACCGTGGCGCCACCGGACCTGACCGTACTCAAGGCCCAGAACGATGATGTCTTTCCCTATCTGGACGTGTTTCAGATCGTGGATGGCCGTACGACGCTGCGTGCGCATGGCACGTCGGCAATGCCGATATGGGGGGACACGTTCAAGCGGGAAATCGGCGACGATGCCGGCCCATTCGGATCCGAACTGCTTGTGCGTGCCCGGATCGTGGCGCTGGTCGACTACATCGAGTCGATCCAGGAATAGTCGTTGCGATGAAGGGCGCGCCTGCCTGCGTGCCCTTCTTCCTTGACTCCCCCGCGCGTCCCCTCTATGACGCGCCCACCTATTCCGGCCAACCGGCCCATAGGCGCACCCGGGATTCTCTATTGGGAGTCTGTCGGTCCTGTCGCAAGGCAGGGCAGAGGAGGGCGCGATCCATGTCAACAGGCGCATGGCTTGCGAAAGGCTTCGGCCTTTCCCGGTCACGCCCGAACCAAAGGATACGCGATGTCGAAGCGTCATTCCGTAAAGTACAAGATTGACCGCCGTCTTGGCGAAAACATCTGGGGCCGTCCCAAGTCCCCGCTGAACGC
>CBFGPB010000179.1:0-5454 GCA_965650545.1 uncultured Devosia sp.
AGCCGGCCGATGTCGCCAAGGTCGTGCTCGACGAGCAGGCCGAGCGCATCGAAGTCGTGGTCCCCGACGAGCAGCTTTCGCTGGCCATCGGCCGCCGCGGCCAGAATGTGCGCCTCGCCAGCCAGCTCATCGGCTGGGACATCGACATCCTGACCGAGCAGGAAGAGAGCGAACGCCGGCAGAAGGAATTCACCGAGCGCTCGACCCTGTTCATGCAGGCCCTTGACGTTGACGAGATGGTTGCCCAACTACTGGCTTCCGAAGGTTTCTCCTCGGTCGAGGAACTGGCCTATATCGAAGCCAATGAAATCGCGACCATCGAGGGCTTCGACGAGGAAACCGCGGCCGAGATCCAGAACCGCGCCGCCGAATACCTGGCCGAGATCGACGCCAAGTTCGATGCCGAGCGCAAGGCGCTGGGTGTCGAGGACGAGCTTTACGAGATCGCCGGTCTCAACGCCGCCATGCTGGTGGCCCTGGGCAAGGAAGATATCAAGTCGGTCGAGGATTTCGCCGGCTGTGCCGCCGACGATCTGGTCGGCTGGACTGAACGCAAGGATGGTGAGACCAAGCGCTTCGAAGGCACCTTCAAGGACTTCCCCGTTTCCCGCGAGGAAGCCGAGGACATGATCATGCAGGCCCGCATCCGGGCTGGCTGGATCAGCGCTGAAGACCTTCCCGCCGGTGAAGACGGCGAAGGCTATTCCGAGGAGGAGGCGGTCTAAGGACCGCCCCTTTCGGGAGCACCCGGTCTATGGCCCGGAGCGCGGACATGGTTAGGACCTGTGCCTTGACCCGGGCAGAAATGCCGGTCGAGGCATTGGTGCGTTTCGTGGAGGCGCCCGACGGCACCATCGTGCCCGATGTCGATGCGCGTGCCGAAGGGCGCGGCGTGTGGATCACCCTTAGCCACGCTGCCGTGGCCGAGGCGGTCAGGAAGAAAGCCTTTGCGCGCAGCCTCAAGGCACAGGTCAGCGTGCCCGAGGATCTGGCGGATCTGACGCGGCTGCGGCTCGAGCAGCGCCTGCTTTCGGCGCTGGGCATGGCCAGGAAGGCCGGTCAGTTCGTCTCTGGCGCCACCAAGGTGAAGTCCGCGCTCGAAACGGGCCAGGTGCTGGCGCTGATCACCGCCAGCGATGCGGCCGAAGACGGACGCAACAAGATGCTGGGGACCTTGAAGGCCCTCAATCATGCGCGGCGCGAGGCCGGAATATCCGGTCCCGAAGTGCCGCATTTCGAATCTCTCTCAAGTGAGCAAATGGGTTTGGCACTTGGGCTTGAAAATGTGATACATGCTGCCCTCATGACCGGGGCGGCAGCCCAATCGGCGGTGGACAAGGCCAGAAGACTGGCCCGATACACCGCCCCAGCGATGCAGGACCACACCGACCGCCTCCCGGCGTCCGGTGTGCTTTTGCCCGCGGAACAGGACGAAAGACGATAGGAAGTATGGCTGATAACGACGACAAGCGTTCCGACGACACTGGCGCCAAGAAGACTCTGACCCTCAAGGGCGGCGCCGGGCTGGGCAATCGCCCCGGCGGGATGTCGCGTGGGCCTTCGCGCTCGACTGTGGTTGTCGAGAAGCGAACCCGCATCGTGCCCAAGCCGGCCGGTACCGCCCCTGCGGGCGCCAGCCGTCCCGGCGCCCCTGCCGGTCGTCCCGGCCAGGGCCGCCCGATGCAGCAGCAGAACCGGGCTCCCCTGGGCCTGAGCGCCGCCGAGGCCGAAGCCCGCCAGCGCGCCCTTGCTTTGGCCGGCGCCCGTCAGGCTGAAGACCGGGAGCGTTTTGCCGCCGAGGAAGCCCGCCGCATCGAAGATGAAAATCGCCGCCGCCAGGTGCGCGAGGAAGCCGCGCGCCAGGAAGAAGAACGCGCCCGCGCCGAAGAAGCCCGTCGTGCCGAGGAAGCCGCTGCTGCCGCTGCCCGACCCGAACCGGCCCCGCAGCCGCGCGAAGAATATGTGCCGGCCAGCCAGCGCAATCCCGGCCCCTCCGCCGTTCGCACCGTGTCCGGCCGTCCCGGGCAGTCGGCACGTCCGCAGCGCAGCGATCGTCCGGGTGAGCGTCCCTCGGGTCGCCCCGATGGCGAACGCGGTGCTGCCGGCGCCCGTCCTGCCGGCGATCGGGCCGCCGCCGGTGCCCGCCCGGCTGGTGCGCGGCCGGCCGGTACGGCCGGTCGTCCCCAGGGCGATCGTCGTCCCGGCGCCGGCATGGCGCCGATCGGCAATGTGCCGCCGGCCCCGCCCAGCGAGGCCGATGGCCGCCGCACCCGTACCGGCGCGCCGCAGCACCGTCCGACCACCGAGGCGGAACTGGAAAATGCCCGCCGCGCCAGCCGTGCCCAGCCCGAGCGTCCGTCGCGCCGCGGCGGTGACGATGGCTCGTCGCGCGGCCGCCTGACGGTTGCCAGCGCCACCACCGAGAGCGATCGCGATCGCGGTCCGTCGCTGGCGGCTATGAAGCGTCGTCGCGACAAGAAGATGGGCCGCAACCAGCAGGATGCGCCCAAGCTCAGCCGCGAAGTCATCATCCCCGAAGTCATCACGGTGGGCGAACTGGCCAACCGCATGGCCGAACGCTCCGTCACCGTCATCAAGATGCTGATGCAGCAGGGTGAAATGGCCAAGATCACCGACGTGATCGATGCCGATACCGCCGAGCTGATCGCCACCGAACTGGGCCACACGGTCAAGCGCGTTTCCGACGCCGACGTGGAAGAGGGCCTGTTCGACATCGCCTCGGATGACAAGGCCGAGGATCTGACCGATCGTGCGCCGGTCGTGACCATCATGGGTCACGTCGACCACGGCAAGACCTCGCTGCTCGATGCCATCCGCGAAGCCAATGTGGTTTCCGGCGAAGCGGGCGGCATCACCCAGCATATCGGCGCCTATCAGGTCGAAAAGAACGGCTCCAAGATCACCTTCCTCGACACGCCGGGCCACGAGGCGTTCACCGCCATGCGTGCCCGCGGTGCCCAGGCCACGGATATCGCGGTGCTGGTCGTGGCGGCCGATGACGGCGTCATGCCGCAGACCATCGAATCCATCAAGCACGCCAAGGCGGCGGGTGTCCCGATCATCGTGGCCATCAACAAGATGGACAAGCCCGATGCCAACCCGACCCGGGTCCGCACCGAACTGCTGCAGCACGAAGTCTTCGTGGAATCCATGGGCGGCGAAGTGCTCGACGTGGAAGTTTCCGCCAAGACCCGCGCCGGCCTCGACAAGCTGCTCGAGACCATCCTGCTGCAGGCCGAAGTGCTCGAGCTCAAGGTGGCTCGTGACGGCCGCGCCGAGGGTCTGGTCATCGAAGCCAAGCTCGATCGCGGCCGCGGTGCGGTGGCGACGGTGCTGGTGCAGCGCGGCACGCTGCGCGTCGGCGACATCCTCGTGGCCGGCACCGAATTTGCCCGCGTCCGCGCGCTGATCAACGACAAGGGCGAGCAGGTCAAGGAAGCCGGCCCGTCCGTGCCGGTGGAAGTGCTGGGCTTTGGCGGCGTGCCGAGTGCGGGTGACCGCTTCTCGGTCGTCGAGACTGAAGCGCGTGCCCGTGAAGTCACCGAATACCGTCAGCGCGCCATCCGCGAAAAGACCGCTGGCGGCGGTGCCACCAGCCTCGAGCAGATGATGAACCAGCTCAAGGCTTCGGGCATTTCGAAGTTCCCGCTGATCATCAAGGGCGACGTGCAGGGTTCGGTGGAAGCCATCGTGGCTTCGCTCAACAAGCTCTCGACCGACGAAGTCTCGGCCCAGATCCTGTTCTCGGGCGTGGGCGGCATCACCGAGTCGGACGTGACGCTGGCGTCGGCCTCCAATGCCATCATCATCGGCTTCAATGTCCGCGCCAACAAGCAGGCGCAGGACCTGGCCACGCGCGACGGCATCGAGATCCGCTACTACAACATCATCTACGACCTGGTGGATGACGTGAAGAGCGCCATGTCGGGCCTGCTCGCGCCGGAACGTCGCGAGACCTTCATTGGCTACGCCAAGATCTTGGAAGTGTTCAACATTTCCAAGGTCGGCAAGGTTGCCGGCTGTCAGGTCACCGAGGGCATCGTGGAACGCGGTGCTGGCGTGCGCCTCCTGCGCGACGACGTGGTCATCCACGAAGGCAAGCTCAAGACGCTCAAGCGCTTCAAGGATGAAGTCAAGGAAGTCCAGGTCGGCCAGGAATGCGGCATGGCCTTCGAGAACTACGAAGACATCCGCGCCGGCGACGTCATCGAATGCTTCCGCGTCGAGACCGTGCAGCGCACGCTGTAAGGCTGTCGCAAGTCTAGAAATCGAAAAGGGCGCGGAGCAATCCGCGCCCTTTTCCATTCGTCCAGACCAGCAAAAGGCCCGCTTCCATTCCTGGAGAGCGGGCCTTGGTGTTGCCGGAAGCGGGTGACTACGGTGGGGGTCCGCCGCCGGCAATTTCTGCAACCACCGCCAAGGTGGTCGGATTCGTTATCCCACGACCGGGGTGAGGCCCGGGGTCGCCACCAGACTCCCCGGCGCGGCATTGATCACCGTGACGCGCGTGCCGACCGGCACGCGGGCATAGAGATCGATGATGTCCTGGTTCATCAGGCGGATGCAGCCCGAGGACACATTGGTGCCGATCGTATAGGGCTCGGTGGTGCCGTGGATGCGGAACAGGGTGTCGGCGCCATTCTTGTAGAGATAGAGCGCGCGAGGCCCCAGCGGGTTTTCCGGGCCAGGGCCCATGCCATCGGCATAGGGACCATAGCGGTCCGGTTCGCGCTCGATCATGGCCCGCGTCGGTGTCCAGCGCGGCCATTGCGCCTTGCGGCCGATCGTCGCCTCACCGCGGAACACCAGCGCTTCGTCCTTGCCCACGCCGATGCCGTAGCGCAGCGCGCGGTTGTTTTCCATGACGAGGTAGAGGTAGTGGGCCGGCGTATCGACCACCAGCGTGCCCGGTCGCTCGGAGGTGTAATAGGGGACTTCCTGGCGCCACCATTTGGGATCGACGCGCCTGAGGTCCATGGCCGCGACCATGTAGGGCTCGCCCATGACCGGACCATACATGCGCTGGTAGTAGGGGTCGATCACCGGTTCCTGCACCACCGGCTGGCGGGTGGTGGAACAGGCGGACAGCACGGTGGCGGAGGCGCCAAGCAGGAACAGGCGGCGGGAAATCAAGACAAGTACCTCGGGCAAATGGGGAGACGACAGACGCCGATTTGCGTCACGCCATTGAGTAACGTTTCGTGGCCTTAACGTGGCCTGAATGGGGCGGTTCCTCGCCGCAATGTGATGGGGGCGGGGGTGTTGCCCTTTGGTCACGGTGACCTCACGGGACTGTGAATTCGTCAGGCCTGTCGGATGGCTTGGACGAGAAGAAGGCCCGGATCGCTCCGGGCCTTCATTGTTCTGTAAGGGGGCGACGCCTTACTCGGCGGCGGCGTCTTCCTTGGCTTCCTTGACCAGTTCCTTGCCGGT
>CBFGPB010000180.1:0-5447 GCA_965650545.1 uncultured Devosia sp.
TTACTCTGCCTGGGGGGACTGGTTGCTGAAGCGGAGGCCAAGCAAAAGGCCTATCAGGTGATGGCCGATGCCATGACCTTTGCACTGCATGACGCGGCCTTCACCATGTATCACGAAGTGGGTCACCTGCTGGTGGGCGAACTCGGGTTGCCGGTGCTGGGCAAGGAAGAAGATGCAGTCGATGCCTGGGCAACCATCTGGCTGCTCGAATTCGACGAGGCCGAAGACAGTGATGACGCGCTGATCAATGCGGCCAGTGGCTGGTATCACAACGCGCTCACCTCCACCGGTTCGGGGGTGGAGGACCTGTCCTATTATTCCGACCATAGCCTCGATATCCAGCGGGCCTATGCCATGGTCTGCCTAATGGTGGGAAAGGATAGCAAGGCATTCGGGGCGACCGCCGGCGCCTACAAGATGGATGCCGAGCAGCAGGAGAAATGCGGCTATATCTATGAACGGACGTTCGACTCCTGGATGACCATCCTTGATCCGCATTTCAGCGAGGATGACGAAGGCGCCGGTGTCGAGGTGATCTACGAGGATGCGGGTGAATACGAAGAGTACGCGCAGGCGCTCAAGGACTACAACCTGCTCGAATATGTGGCCCAAACGATCGACATAAGCTTTGACCTACCCAGACCGGTGACAATTCGCGCCACCCAGTGCGGCGAGGCCAATGCCTTTTATGATCCAAGCGAAGGCGAGGTCACCTACTGCTACGAGATGGCAGAGCACATGTTCTATCTCTACCTCTACGATATCGTCGGCTGGGGCGACACGGCGAACTAGAGCATTTCTCGTTCTGATGGAGTCAGAACGAGAGCTCTACTTCTCTTATTTGTCACGCTTTCGAACCGCAAAAGTGGCGTCCACTTTTGCTGAAAGCGCTCTAGCTGAAGCCGACATATCGCCCTGGACGATGGTTCAGGGCGATGATCATGTTGAGCACTATTGCCCCCAGGATCGAGTAGAGCACCCGGTCGAAGGGCAGGACGAAGAAGGCGATGACGAGGATGAGCGCGTCGACGCCGAGCTGGAAATAGCCGGCGCGGATGCCGAAATTGTCCTGCAGGAACAGCGCCAGGATATTGATGCCGCCGACGCTGGCCTTGTGGCGGAAGAGCGAGAGAATCCCGAGACCAATGAGGCCGCCGCCGACGAGGGCGGCATAGAGCGGGTTGATCTGGTCGATGCCGATCCAGCCCGCGACCTGTCCGGAAAAGTACGAAACCAGCGCTACGCTCGCCACGGTCTTGAGGGTGAAGGGCAGGCCCATGCGCATGAAGGCGAGGAGGTAGAACGGCAGGTTGATGGCGAAGAACAGCCAGCCGAAGGGAATGCCGGTCATGTATTGCAGCAGCAGGGCGAGGCCGGCGCTGCTGCCGGTGGTCAATTGCGCCTCGGCATAGAAGGCGATGCCGAGCGAGACCAGCGTGGTGCCGATGAAGATGGCGAAGATATCTTCGTACCACTTGTGGTGGCTGGGGGAGTCGAGATCAGGGGTCATGCCTTTTTCACCCAGCGGCCGCTGGCATCCTGCTGCCAGTAGGTGACGTCATTGCCCTCGTCGCGCAGGGCCCGGAAGGCAAGGCGGGCTTCGGCAACCGCATCGGGATCATGGGCTGAGAACAGATAGACGAGCCGCTCGTAGCCCTCGCCTGATTGCGGGACGGCCCGATCGGCGAAGAAGCGCACGGCAGCACCGTTGGGGTTCTCCTGGCCCGTCGTGATCAGGATGGGCTGGAGCGGGTCCGTCTCCTCGCCGGCCAGGCCATGGGGCAGGAAACTGTCGTCGCGCCAGGTCCAGAGATGGGCATCGATGGCCTCGGCGCGCTCGCGCGAGCCCACCTCGACCACGGCACGCCAGCCGCGCTCCAGCGTCTTTTCGAGCAGGAGCGGCATGACCGCTTCGAGCGGGCGGGTTTCGAGGTGATAGAAGAGGACTTCGGCCATGCAAATATCCTATCCAGCGGGCATGGGGAGCGCCAGCGAGTCGGCGTCGGGTCTGGCATGCAAACCGGAACTGTCCCCCGATCAGTGATTGTGCCTTGCGGCGAACTACAGCAAGGTGCGCCCCGAAGTTTCCCCCGGCCGGACACGCGGATTGGCAATCGACCCCATATGAGACGACTGACGCGCTATCTGACACGGCTGTTCGCCACCGATGCGATGATCCTGTTCGGGATCGTGTGTTTCCTGCTCTGGCTGGTCAACTGCCTGCGCTCGTTTGACGTTGTCTCGGTCAAGGGTCAGGGCTTCGGAACGCTGGCCGTCCAGGCGCTCTATACGATGCCGCAACTGGGGCTGAGCTTCTTCTATATCTGCGTGGGCATCGGCGTGGTGCGGGCGCTGACGGCGCTGCAGGCCAGCCACGAGCTGCACATCATCCATTCGAGCGGCGGCATGAAGGGCTTGTGGCGGGCCACGGCGCTCACCAGCGGCATTGCCGTGACCATCGTGCTGCTGCTGGCCCATTTCGTCGAGCCCATGGCCAACCGGCAGCTCAACCAGCTTTCAGCCGAGATCGCCGCTGACCTCGTCAGTTCAACCCTCAAGCCCAACCGCTTCACTCAGGTGACACCTGGCGTGATCCTGCTGATCGGCGGCCGCGCCGATGGCGGGGTGATCACCGAGTTCTTCGCCGATGACCGGCGCGACCCGGAAACGCGGCGCACTTATATTGCCAAGTCCGCCCGCGTTGTGGGGGTGGGCGACGACTATGTCCTCGAGCTCAAGGAAGGCACGCTGCAATACCTGGAGGCGGATGGGCGCTACTCGGAAATCCGATTCAACCGCTACGACGTCAGTGTCAACAGCCTGGCCCAGCAGGCTGCCCAGGTGGACGAACTGGCCGAGACGGACAGCCTGAGGCTGATCCAGATGGCCATGGGGGAGAGGGGCTGGCAGGACGGCATCGTTAAGCGGCTGATGGACCGGTCGGCCGAGGCGCTGCGCGTGCTGGGGCTGGTGCTGCTGGTCGTTTCGGTGGCGGGCTTTCCCAGCGGCAACCGGACGCGCATCAAGCTGCCGCTCGAGGCCCTGGTCATGCTGGTCGCCTTCGGCGAACGCGGCCTCAGCGCCTATAGCCCGTTGGGCAGCGGCACGGGCGCGCTGGTGCTGATCGTGCTGGCGGTGGGCGTGCTTGCCTACCGTCTCTGGCCGCGCCGGCCCATTGCCGGAGTGCCGGCATGATCAACCGCATCGACATCGTGGTGCTGGCGCGGCTCTCGAGCCGCATCGCTGCGACCGTCTTCATCTTCTATGGCCTGATCGCGCTGGTGGAATCGCTCGACGCCTGGCGCTTCACCTATGTCGCCGAGCAGCGCGGCCTGCACATGGCGGTGCTGATGGTCTCGATGAGCGCCGTGCGCTGGACCATCAAGACGCTGCCGGTGACCGTGCTCATGGGCGCCATTCTGGGCCTGGTCGATCTCAAGCTGCGCCACGAACTGACGGTCATCAAGACCAGCGGCGTCTCGATCTGGCGCGTCTTGCGCGCACCCATACTCGTGCTCATTGCCGCAAGCTTCCTCATCGTGCTGGGCGCGGAAACGATGAGCACAAGGATCATCCGCGACCTGGCGCCTACGCCGCCGGGCCAAGCGGCGCAGCTCACGCCGCCCGGCGAAATCTGGCTCGAACAGCGGGGGGAAGGCGCGCACTATGTACTGCTGGCGCGCGGCATGTCTCAAGGTGGCTCCCACCTGAGCGATGTGACCCTGTTCGACTTCGAGGCCACCGAGATCCCGCGGCTGGAAGCGCCGGAAGCGGTGCTCGATGACGGATACTGGACTTTTGCCACGGCAACGGCGCGCACGGCCGATGGTCCGGCCCGCTACCTGGTCAACCTGCGGGTTCCCACGACGTCCACGCCAGCCGAGATCAGCCTCAAGCTGGCCTCTACCGAGGACATGACCTTCTTCGAGCTGGCGCGGCTGCTGCAGCGTGGGGTCAGCGATCCTTCGATCCAGGCCGCAACTGCGATGCGGCTCATCAAGCTCCTGGCCCTGCCGCTGGTGCTGACAGGATCGCTGCTGATCGCCTTCGCCTTTACCGCAGGATACAACCGGCGCAACCAGTTCGGGCCGGCTGTGCTCTATGGCGTGGTGCTGGGTTTCATCGTCTTCGTGATCACCGAAATGGCGGACCGTGCCGGATCGACAGGCGTGCTGAACCCCATCTTTGCGGCCCTGGGACCGGCCATTGTCGCCATTGTGATCGGCGTGACCGTATTGCTGCGCAAGGAAGACGGCTGGAGCTGAGAGCCTGTCTGGAAATGGGTGATGCCGGGCTGCCAACGGCATTTTTCCGCGCTTCCGGTGCTCACGTACCTCCATGTACGCTCCGTTCCGGTTCTCGAAAGACACCGCTTTCGCCTCGGCCTGACCCATTTTCAAAAGGGCTCTGGGGCTCCTCAGACCAAACTCTCCCGATAATGAGGGTGGAGCGGAGAGGATTGATGGCCGGATACAGATTTTGGCCGTATTCATCGACCAATTGACAGCGTGGCTACAACGCCCCATTGAAGGCGTTACTCAAGAAGCGGACCTGACCATGATCCTTGCAGACCTCCGGCGCGCCTGTGGCGCGATCATCCTCGGACTTGCCCTTGTCGCCTCCTCGATTGCTCCGGCAATGGCGGCTACGGTGGTGACGGTCAATGGTGAGCCGATCAGCGACATCCAGGTTGACCAGCGGCTGCGCCTCTTCCGCATGGAAGGCAACAATACTGGCCGCAACGGCGCCCTGGAGCAGCTGATCGACGAGGCCATCCAGATCCAGGAAGCCAAGCGGATCGGCGTCAATGTCTCCAATGCCCAGGTGGACGAGGCCTTCCTGCAGATTGCCCGCAACCTAAATGTCAGCCGCGACAAGCTCACCCAGATGCTGCAGCAGGGCGGCGTCAGCGGCACGACCCTGCAGGACCGTCTGCGCGCCGCCATTGCCTGGAACGCCGTGGTAGAAAACGCGGTCGCGCCGCAGGTGCAGATTTCCGAACTCGAACTCGACCAGCAGGCCGCACAGCAGGTCGCCGACTTCCAGAAGTTCGACTATATCCTCAAGGAAGTGACCTTCGTGGGGGGTGGTGGCCGCTCGGGCCAGGCCAACCAGTACCGCTCGAGCTTTGCCGGCTGCGACACGGCGGTCGAACTGTCGCTGGCTTATACTGACGTGGCGGTGATCGATGTCGGTCGCCGGCACGCGACGCAGCTCCCCGAAGCCCTGGCCAAGGAACTGGCGGGTCTCAATGTGGGCGGGATCACCAAGCCGCGCGCGGTGGATGGCGGCCTCTCCATGCTGGCCGTCTGTGAAAAGGTGCAGGCCGAAGACCTGACCTTCGTCAAGGGCGGGCTGCGCGACGAAGCCGGCGGCGACGCGACGGCACAGGAAGCCAAGGCCTATCTCGAGCGCCTGCGCAGCCAGGCCAAGATCATCTACCAGTA
>CBFGPB010000181.1:0-5441 GCA_965650545.1 uncultured Devosia sp.
AGGATGAGGCCCGCGGCCAGGACCAGCATCGTGGCGCTGATGGGCCGCTGCAGGAAGGTCAGCGGGTCCCCGCGGGAGAACAGGAGTGCGCGCCGCAGGAACTCTTCCATCATCGGCCCCAGGATGAAGGCCAGGAGCATGGGGGTCGGTTCGGCATCGAGCTTGCGCACGATGTAGCCGGCCAGACCGAATAGCGCCATGCCGAAGACATCGAATGTCGTGTTGTTGACGCTGAACACGCCGATGACGCAGAAGACGATGATGATCGGGAAGAGGTAATGGTAGGGGATCGCGATCATGCGGACCCAGATGCCGATCAGCGGCAGGTTGAGCACCAGCAGCATCAAGTTGCCCAGCCACATGGACGCGATCAGCCCCCAGAACAGGGCCGGTTGCTGGGTCATGACTGACGGTCCGGGCTGGATGCCCTGGATGATCATGGCGCCGATCATCATGGCCATGACCGAATTGGACGGCAGGCCCAGGGTGAGCATGGGGATGAAGGAGGTCTGCGCGCCGGCATTGTTCGCCGCTTCGGGACCGGCCACGCCCTCGATGGCGCCCTTGCCGAACTGTTCGGGATGACGGGACAGGCGCTTTTCGAGCGAATAGGAGCCGAACGAGGCCAGGGCCGCGCCGCCGCCCGGCAGGATGCCGAGCAGCGAGCCCAAGCCGGTGCCGCGCAGGATCGGTCCGACGATGCGTCCCCAATCCTCGCGCGTTGGCATCAGCCCTTCCACCTTCCTGGTGGTGACGGCGCGCCCGGCCTCGTCCTCGAGATTGGCAATGATCTCGCCGATGCCGAAGACACCCATGGCGATAACCACGAAATTGATGCCATCGGACAGCAGCGGCATGCCGAACGTGTAGCGCGAGACCGCAGAATTGACATCGGTGCCGACCATGCCGAGCAGGAGACCGACAAGGATCATGCCCAGCGCGTGGAGGACTGCGCCGGAGGCCATGATGATGGAGGCAATGAGCCCCAGCACCATCAGGGCGAAATACTCGGTCGGCCCGAACTGCAGGGCGACGCGCGCCAGCGCGGGTGCGAAGAGCGCGATAAGCAAGGTCGCAATCGTGCCGGCGATGAACGAACCGATGGCGGCGGTCGCCAGCGCCTTTCCGGCCTGCCCCTGGCGCGCCAGCTGGTGCCCGTCGATGGCCGTCACCACCGAAGAGGGCTCGCCCGGCAGGTTGACCAGGATGGCGGTGGTCGACCCACCATACTGGGCGCCATAGTAGATCCCGGCCAGCATGATCAGGGCCGCCTCGGGCGGAAGGCCGAAGGTGATGGGGAGCAGGATCGCAATGGTCGCCACGGGCCCGAGGCCGGGAAGCACGCCAATGGCCGTGCCGAGGACGGTGCCGATCAGGCAGTAGAGGATGTTGGACGGACTGAGTGAGACCGAGAGCCCCAGGGCCAGGTTGGAGAGAATGTCCATGATGACCTCGGGCTAGGGGAACA
Organism: uncultured Devosia sp.; assembly: GCA_965650545.1. Taxonomy (GTDB): domain Bacteria; phylum Pseudomonadota; class Alphaproteobacteria; order Rhizobiales; family Devosiaceae; genus Devosia. Next base: position 1,469 of record CBFGPB010000181.1, read on the forward strand.
GGGGGGAAAGCCAGCTGCCGAGCAGCGGCATGGGAACGCGCAGCAACTGGACGAAAACGAGGCTGCATGCGCCCGAGAGAACCGCCAGCCCGGTCAAGGCCTTGAGGTCGAAACCGAACTTTTCGCTGGCCGCTGCCGCCATCAGCGTCGAGAGGAAGATCGCGATCGGCAGGCCGAGAATGGGCAGCAGCAGGCCGAAGGCGACGACCGATCCGGTGATCAGCACCATGCCCTTAAGGTTCCATCGCCCCACGGCAGGGCCTTCGACGAGGATGCCGCGCAACAGTGCCGCAATGCCGAAAGCAACGAGCAAAGCTGCGATAATGCTCGGGAAGAACCCCGGCCCCATCTGGCGTGGCGTGCCGAAGGCATAGTTGCGGGCGATGATGAAGCCCGCAACGCCCAGGGCCAGATAGACCAGGCCGATGCCGAAATCCCGTTCTCCACGTATCCTTGCCGCCATCTTTCTCCTCCGGTTGCTAGGGTCCGGTCTTGCCCGTCTCCGCGTCATATCCATGCACGGACATGCCTTCCCGCTCCTCGAGCGGCAGCAGACCAAGTTCATAAGGTGCGCCGGGCTCCTCCCAGCGCTGCAGCAGCCGCGCGAACACGGCATCGGCCTGTTGCTCGGCGCTGTAACCAATGATGTGAAAGAACCCGGCTGCTTCCTCGGCGATGTCGGTGCGACCGAGGAGAATGACGGACAGGTCTTGCGGCACGCTCATGCCGGCATCGCCCAGCATGGTGCGGAACCGCTGGCCGCTTTCGATTCCCCAGACGATGAGACCGGTTCGTCCGGCGCGGTCGAGCATCGAAGCGGCCGCGAGAGCGGAAACGACCGCTTCCTCATAGGCGCGCGGCGGAAGTCGCGGCACGCGAATCTCGGGCAGGAGCCTCGATCGAAGGTCGGCGCGCTGCCGAAGCGAACGGTATCGATGCACGCCCATTTCGTTGGCGAGAAAGGCGCTGGCCGTCGTGACCAGAACAATGCGGTCATGACCGGAGGCGACCAAGAGGTCGACCGCGCGTTCGACTGATGCACCCCATTCGAAGCCCACCGCATCGACATCGGTTCCCACCAGCCAGGCCCCGTCGACCACAAGGGTATCGGTTCGGCGCCGGATGGCGGCGATCATGTCGATGGGCATGATGTCGAAGGAGTTCTGCACGATGCAGGCGTCGAAGCGGGGGAGGGTCTGCAGCACCTGGCGCGCGTGGTCGGGGTTGGAATAGGCAACTTCCAGGGTGACGTCGCCATGATCGGCCAGTGCCTGTTGCAGCCGGTCGAGCACCAGCCTGCCGCGCAGGTTCTGTAGCGGCCGGCGCAACAGTATGACGCTGCGTCCCCCACCCGTCGCGCGTTCCGGTTGGGGCCCTTCGCTGGGCCGGCCACCGGTAAAGAACGTGCCGCGGCCCACCTGTGAGACGATCAGTCCCTCGGCGCGCAAGGCGTCGAACACGCGCTGCACCAGCGCCTGGGACAGGCCGAAATCCTGCATCAGCTGCCGGATGGTCGGCAGCTTTTCGCCTTCCGCTGCGCGCAGCGAGAGGGACCGCAAATAGCTCTGCAATTTGTCGAGCTCACTCATGAGCCAAGCCTCCTATACAATACCAATACATATTGCAAGCGTATTGATTGTACGATTTCGGGTTGCAATCCGCCAACTGCCGGCATATCACCTCGCACCTGACTTCATATGCATACAATACATATTGTATGGGTCAAGGTCGTTGGAGGAGTACAAATGACAACCGGCAACCGTATCCTTGCCCTTGGATTTGCCGCGCTCGGCATGATGACACCAGCACTGGCGCAGTCCGATGGAACGATCACCCTCTTGGTCGGCTACTCTGCTGGAGGCAGTGCAGACTTTGCCGCCCGTGTGGTAGCACCCGAGCTTGGCGAGCGTCTCGGCCGCACGGTGGTCGTGGAGAACGCTACCGGCGCCAGCGGCATGATTGCGCTGCAGAACCTGCTTAACGGCGGAACCGATGGCTCCGTGCTCTACTATGGCGGTTTCGATACGGTCGCGGTGCCCATGGTCAACAAGTCGGTGGGCATCGACTGGAAGACCCAGACCATTCCCGTCGGACGGACGGCGATCACGTCCATGACCATCGCCGTTCCCGCCGCCTCTCCCTTCGCCACGATGGGAGACCTGGTGGCTGCGGCCAAGGCCGAACCGGACACGGTTACCTATGGTTCTCCCGGTATCGGCTCGGCCCAGCACTTTGTCGGCGAAATGGTGTCGTCCGTCGCCGACATCACACTTGTCCATGCGCCCTATCAGGGTGGGGCGCAGGTCTCGACCGACCTTCTGGCGGGACTGCTGGATGCGGCCGTGCTGACGACGTCCACCGCGCTGCCATTCATTGCCGATGGTCAGGCGCGGGCATTGGCAGTCACCAGCCAGGACCGCTCGCCGGCCCTGCCGGATGTGCCGGCCCTGTCCGAGATCGACGGTTTCGGCGGTGTCGCTCTCCCCTTGTTCCAGGGCGTTTTCGTTAAGGCAGGCACCTCACCCGAAATCGTCGCGGAGCTGAGCGCCGCACTCTACGATCTCGGCCAGGATCCCGAAGTGGTGCAGCGCCTCTCGGAGTCCGGCTTCATCGCCAGCCCGCTTGAGGCTGAGCCGTTCGCCGCCTTCATCGATGAGCAGCAGGCAATCTATGCCTCGATCATCGACGGCGCCCAGATCAGCGTCGAGTAGCCCGGCCAATCGCACGGGGCACCCTCCCGGCTCCGTGCGATCCTCCTTGTTTCTTCGGATCGGTGAGAGATGTTTCATTCCTTCATGACGCGCCACTGGTTTGCGCCGGAAGCCGTGGCGATCTGGAGCGACGCCAGCACGGTGCAGGCATGGCTCGATGTCGAGGTTGCCCTGGCCCAATCGCAGGCCGAACTCGGACTGATCCCGGACAAGGTCGTCAGCGCCATCGCAGCGGCCTGCCGCTCGGAGCGGCTGGATTTCGCGCGGCTGAGCGCCGACATCGCCCATGCCCAACACCCGTTCGTGCCGGTGCTCAAGCAGCTTGAAGCGCTGGCGGGCGAACCGGCGGCGGGCTACATCCACTGGGGTGCCACGACGCAGAACATCTTTGACACTGCGACGGCGCTGCAGATGCGGCAGTCGCATGCGCTCATCACTGAGGCGCTGAACCTGCTCGATGGCGTGCTGGCTGATCTGGCGCGGACACATCGCGACACTCTCCAGGCCGGCCGTACCCACGGTCAACACGCCTTGCCGATGACCTTCGGCTACAAGGCGCTGGGCTGGCTGGACGAAATCCGCCGTGCCCGCGACCGGCTGGAAAACCGCATTGGCACCAGCTTTGTGGTCAATCTGGGTGGCGCCATTGGCACATTTGCGGCCATGGGCGAGAAAGGGCCCGCCGTGGCGGAGGGTGTCGGCCGGCGTCTGCGGCTCGATGTGGCCAGGCTCCCCCTGCGCGCGTCATTCGACCGGCAGGCCGACTACCTGACGGCCTTGGCCCTGCTCGCGCAGATCGCGGAGAAAATCGGCCATGACGTGGTCTTTCTTCAGCGCACAGAGGTGGCGGAGCTGGAAGAGGCCTTTCACCACGGCAAGATGGGCAGTTCCACGATGGCGCAAAAGCGCAACCCGTCGACTGCCCTGCTGCTGATCAGCCTCTGTCGCCTTTTGACCGCCAGGGTCCCGCTGGCCACATGGTCCATGCCGCGCATGGATGAGGGAGATTCCTCGGCCGCCAATGTCACCGATGTGGTCGTGCCCGAACTCGCTATCCTTGGCGTCTCGGTTGCAAGGACCCTGCACCGGCTCTGTTCGGGTCTCGTCGTTCATGCCGAACGGATGGCCGCCAATCTCGAACTCACCCGCGGGCAAATTCTCTCGGAAGCGATCATGATGCGCTTGTCAGCCTCCCTTGGTCGGCATCACGCCCACGAAATGCTCTACGACGCGGCGCAGCGGGCCACCCGGGATGGCCTTTC
>CBFGPB010000182.1:0-5412 GCA_965650545.1 uncultured Devosia sp.
AGTCCTCGATCGGCTGGAACATGGCGTTGAGGTCGCTGACGATCTGGTCGATGGGCGCCACCGAGTCGGGCAGCATTTGCGGCGGCTCGGGGGCGACCGCCAGATACGGCACGCCGCTGGGGAAGGCGCCAAAACGCTGGAAGAAGCCCACCATGTCATCGAGCACCGGCATGCGCCAACGCCACATCGCGCCCATGGCCAGCACCGGCTCCATATGCCCAAAGCCATCGTAATATTGCGTCGTCACCCAGACGCCCTGCGCCCGCAGGCGGTCCGCAAAGTTCTCGGTATTCTGCATCCGCACGATCGGGTCGGTCGTGCCGGTGGCCAGATACATGGGCGGCGCTTCGGCCGTGATCAGGTTGACCGGCTGCGTCCCCTCGGGGCTTGCCGCCTGCCCGAAGACATCGCGGACTTCATTATATTCGAAGGGATAGAAGTCGTATGGACCCGACAGCGCAGCAACGCCGAGGATCGGCATGGTAACGCCGAACTCGGCCCGGAACGAAGGGTCGAGCGCCTGCATGACGGCATTGTAGGCGCCCGCCGAATGACCGGCCAGGAACAGCCGGTTGGGATCGCCGCCATAATTGGCGATATTGTCCTGCACCCAGCGCAGCGCCCGCGCCCCGTCCTCGAGAAATTCGGGATAGCGCACCTCGGGATAGAGCCGGTAGTCGGCAATAACGGTGACGAAACCCCGCGACGCCAGGGCCCGGCCGACAAATTCATACTCGCTCCGCTCACCCCGGCTCCAACCGCCACCATAGATGAAGAACACCACCGGCGCCGCCTCGCCGCGTTGCTCGGGCGCATAGACATCGAGCTTGCTGCGGGCGCCGTCGCCGTAAGGCACGCCATCCCCCACCTTGGCCGTGGCACCATCCATGGCCGGCGGCAGGTTGAACGGGTCCATCATCGAGACGGCAAGGGAGGGGGCGGGCAGGATCAGCGCCAGGGACAGGAGCGCGGCAAGGAGAGATCGAACGGCAAACATGGAAACGGAAATCTGTGGTCGGGAGGATGGCGGAACGGGCTTCCTGCACGAGGAAACCGGGGATTTTGTGGCACCCGAAATGGGCGAGGGCAGGCGCGAAACATCTGTGTTCGCTGGCCTGCCCTCTACTTAAGCGCCAACGAGATTGCGCTCAGTTTGTTAACAGGACGTTAACGCTGGGCTCAGCGTTTCAGCCGCTCAAGCAGCAGCCCCGAGACATGTCCGTCAGCGGGCAAGCCGCGCGCCTGCTGATAGGCAATGATGCCGGCACGCGTCTTGGGTCCGATGACCCCATCGGCCGTACCGACGTCGAAGCCGGCCCGGGCCAGCAGGGTCTGCAACTCGCCGCGCTGCGCCTTGTTGAGCGCATAGTCACCCTCCGGCCAAGGGGTGACGAAGCCGCCTCCCCCCAGGATGCGGTCCGCGAGATGTCCCACGGCCAGGGCATAGCTGTCAGAATTGTTGTAGCGCTTGATGACATCGAAATTGGGCAGCAGCAGAAAGGTCGGCCCATTGGCACCGGCTGGCATGTAGAGCCGGCCGACATCCTCGGGCCGGGGGAAGGGCCGCCCGGAAACCCGGGTAACCCCCATGGCCTGCCACTGGCTCAATGGCGCCTTGCCCATTTCGCGGGCCGCCGCGAAATTGAAGCCACTGGGGAGCTTGACCTCATAGCCCCACGTCTCGCCCGGCCGCCAGCCGAAGCTGTTGAGGTAGTTGGCGGTCGAACCGAGCGCATCGGGTACCGAGTTCCAGATGTCCTTGCGCCCGTCGCCATTGTAGTCGACCGCATAGCGCATGAAGCTCGAGGGCATGAACTGGGTATGCCCCATGGCGCCGGCCCAGGATCCCACCATCGACCCCGGCGAGATGTGGCCATCCGAAACGATGCGCAGCGCCGTCACCAGTTCGGAGCGGAAGAAGTCGGCGCGATAGCCGTTCTCGGTCAAAGTGGCGAGGGCATGGATGGTATTGTTGCCGCCCATGAAGCCGCCGAAATTGGTCTCCATGCCCCAGATGGCGAGGACGATTTCGGGCTGCACGCCATAGCGCTGCTGCGCCCCGGCCAGCGTTTGCGCCCATTCATTGCGCATGGCCTGGCCCTTGGCCGCCTGCGCGGCGGTGACGCGCTTGTCGATATATTGCTGCACCGTCTGGGAGAATTCGGGCTGCTTGCGCGTCAGCTCGATCACCTGCGGAATGGGGCTATAGCTGGCAAAGGAGGCCTCGAAGGCCTGGCGCGAGACACCTGCGCGCTCAGCCTCTGGCCAGAGATTGCGCAGGAAATCCGCGCTATTGGCCAGGGCGGCGCCGGGCGCTGCGAAAACGCCGAGCAACGCCAGGGTTGCGCCTGCCATGCGGAATCGGGATGTCAAAGAACCGAGCGATCGGGTCATCTTGGGCCTCGTGCATACGCGCTACTGGAAAGTCACGAACGCGCCTGCTGTGCCGCAACATGAGCGCGTACAGCAAATATTAACGCAGGCAATTAAGATGACCTTAAGGCAAGATTGACCGGCCGATCACATCGCCGTCAATCGGCATCCCCCTCGGCCCCGCCGTCGATCCGGCGCGCCGGAGGCGGCGTTTTGGGGCTGCCGCCTGCCGGCACATAGGTGACGTGCGGATAGGGGATCTCGATGCCGCGCTCCGCAAAGACGGTCTTGACCAGTTCGTTGTAGCGACGCCCCGTACCCCATTGCTTGCCCGGCAGCGTCTTGATGCGGGCCCGCACGGTGATCGCGGAGTCCCCGAAGGCGGTTATCCCCTGCATGTCGAGTTCGTCTAGAATCTCGTCCTTGTGCTCGGTCTCCATGAGACGGTCGAAGGCCTCGCGCATGGCGGCTTTGACGGTTTCGATATCGCTGTCATAGGCCACGCCGATCTCGGCCACATGATAGGAGAAGCCCCGCATCATGTTGCTGACCTGATCGACCGACGAAAAGGGAATGAGATGCACGGTGCCCGAGAGATCGCGAATAGTGACGGACCGGATGGTGAGCTTTTCGACCACGCCCGACCACTGCCCCACTGCCACGACGTCGCCCTCGTTCATGATGTTCTCGAACTGGATGAAGATGCCGGTGATGATGTCCTGCACCAGCTTTTGCGCGCCAAAGCCGATGGCGAGGCCCACCACACCGGCACCGGCCAGGAGCGGCGCGATATTCACCCCGATCTGGGCCAGGGCCAGCATGGTTCCGAAGACCACAAGCGCAATGGTGAAGGCGTTCTTGAACAGGTTCAGCAGCGTCTTCTCGCGCGCGGTCGGCACCTTGCCGAAATTGACGTTGAGCCGGTATTCCACCCAGGACGCGACGACGACATGCAGCACGATGGCGGCAAGGACGATCAGGGCCGCCGAAACGACCGAGCCGGCGACGGCCAGTCCCTCTTCGCTGCCGATCCAGGCAGCGAAATCGAACAGCGCCCAGGCCTGGCCAATGGCAATGATCACCGCGGCTATGATGATCCAGCGGACGACGCGCATCACAGCCGGCACAAAGGACCGAAGGCGGGTCTCGAGCAGGGGCAAACGCTGCCGGACATCATCGGGCAGGGTCAGTCCGGCACTGACAAAGCGTGTGATGAAACCGACGACCAGGGCGCCGATCAGGATCGCGAAAGCCGACTGGACGGTGGCACCGATCATGAATGGCAGGGCCGTTTCCGGATTGGCGAACCAGACGACAAGAAGGGCGAGCAGATAGACGATGACCAGCACATGCCAGTGCCGTCCGATGGCGGCCAGGGCCTGTCCGAGACCATCCTGTCCCCGCCGTTCCGAAACCTCCTGCAGCCAGATGCGAACGTCATCCTTGTTCTGCAGGGTAATGATGATGCCGATGGTCACCGCCGTGGCCATGGCCAGCACCTGCACTGCGCCCCCCGCCGCCGGCGACACGAGGCTGGTCAGGATCGGCGCCACGAAGAGGAACGAATAGCCGAGCAGCGAGACGATCCGCGCCAGCCAGAAGGACCAATAAGCGGCATTGCTGTCCGTGACAGAGAGCAGCCGCAGAGCCGGGAACCGCGGCACCAGCACCACGCGCACCGCAAGCTTGATCAGTTCAACGACAAGGAAAGCGTTGAGCAGCAGGGACTGACTAATGCCCATCTGCCCATTGGCTGTCGTTCCGAAGTTGAGCGCCAGCACGTAGCCCAGCCCCCAGGCCAGAACGATGCTGCCGGCATCGACCAGGGCGACACCCAGCAACCCGCCAAGTCTGGAAAGGACACCCCGCCCGGCCACACGCGCGGCAATTCCCTGGCAAAGCGCATTGACGATGAGTCGCAGGACGAAGAAGCCGCCGAAGAGCGCGACCGCCAGGAAACCGATGTCCACCGCAAACGACCGCAACGCACTGCTGTCAGCGCTGAGCGAACCGCTGAAGACCTGTTGCAGACTGCCAAGGGCCTGCCCCACCGAGCGCAGGGTGGCGGAAGCGCCTTCGGCCACGCTCCGCGTATATTCGGCCAACTGCCGCGCGATGCTGAGATCCTGGACGTTGGGTTCATCCGGAACGGTCTCCGGCGCCGCCTGGCGCAGCCGTTCGATCAGGGCTGCCCGCGCCGCGTCGTCCTCGAGGATCCGGATCAAGTCGTCAACGGCCGCGGAACTGCTGGCTGCTTCAGTCTCGCTCGCCGTCTCGGTTTGACCCGGCAGGAATGTCTGGCCACTGGCTGGCAGGATCAGAAGCAGGGAAAGCAGGAGGATGCGGATCAGCGGCATAGGTCTCGGCAATTCTTCAAATAGGGGACGGCCAGCATGGCTTTTGAGCCCGCGAGGTCAACCCCTCACCTGATCGGGCGGCCAGGACTACAACACCAAGTCAGGCGCAAGTCCCTTGAGGAAGTTCTTGCCTTCATTGAGAAGGCGCTGACCGGCCCCTGTGACATCGCTGGCACCGCTATCGGCTTCGGCCCCGACCAAATCAAGCAACCTTTGGCGTTCCTCATGCCGATCAGCTGAAATATCGAGGCCGGCAGCCGTCTCCAGGGCTTGCCGCATTTCCTGCAGCAGGAGCAGTTGCGAGAAGCGGGCATAGAGCCGCCGGGCCACGCCGCTGTCATTGCGCCAGTTCAGGGCAGCGAAAGCCGCGCTGGCCTTTTGCCCTGCCCCAAGGCAGTCAAAGGCTTCGCAGCCGCCATATCCCAGATCCTCGCGCCGGGCGTGAATGCGGCAACGGAAATCCGATTGAAGAAACTGGCAGGGTTGGCCGCCCAACTTGTCATGGCCGAACTGGTCGGAACGCTCAAAGGACAGGGCGGTGCAGCAAAGGCCGAAGCACTTTTCGCAATCTGCGGTGAACGGAGGAACGGTCACTTGGCGCTTCACGATATGTTTCCGGAAAGCACAAAAGCCCCCGCATTGAGCGGGGGCCTTTGTGATTTTGGTTTTTGTGGAGAGGTTG
>CBFGPB010000183.1:0-5401 GCA_965650545.1 uncultured Devosia sp.
TTAGGCCAAGCTCACCCGCTTCCCGTCCATCTCCGCCAGGATCGCCTTGGCCGCTGCCGCTGGGTCTGCCGCCGCAATGATCGGGCGCGCGACGACGAGATGCGAAGCACCGGCCGCGAGGGCATCGGCGGGGGTCATGGCCCGCTTCTGGTCGCCCAGTTCCGCACCGGCCGGCCGAATGCCGGGGGTAACCACGGCCATGGACTTGCCCACGATGGTGCGCACCATTTCCGCTTCCTGGGCCGAGGCGACGATGCCGCCGATCCCGGCTTCCTTGGCCTGCTGGGCGCGCAGGGCGACGAGGCCCGCCGCGTCGCGGGCATAGCCGGCTTCCTTGACGTCATTGTCGTCCATCGAGGTCAGAACGGTAACGCCCAGCACGCAGAGGCCTGAGCCTGCGGCCGCCTTCTGTGCCGCGCGCATGGCCTTGGGATAGGCGTGGACGGTCAGCATGGTGGCGCCGGTCTCGGCAATGGCGGCGACGCCCTTTTCGACCGTATTGTCGATATCGAGCAGCTTGAGATCGAAGAACACCTTCTTGCCCGCCGCCAGCAGCGCCTTGCCCAGCGCATAGCCGTCGGCGCCATAAAAGCACTGATAGCCGATCTTGTAGAAATCGACGCTGTCCCCCAGCAGCGATACGATCTCCTCGGCGCGCGCGCGTGACGAAACGTCGAGGCCCACGATCAACTGGCCAGCCATGATTCCCATCCTTCTGCTGATTTGTTCTCCGCTCGCACAGGTGCGGCCCGAGTGCAAGCCTTTCCTTGGATCCTATGGCGCCATAACGGGCTTGCGGCGCAGTCCTATGGCGTCATATCACGCTGCCTTTCGGGGCGTTTGCGGACTTTTTGATATGCAGCAACAGGCATTGGCGGCCATGGTCGCCTGGATGCGGCTTGACGAGGCACTGAAGGCCTTCGAGCGTGATCTGAAGCGCCGTCACGACATTACCATGCTGCAGCTGGCGGTGCTCCATATCGTCTCCGAACGGCCGCATATTCCCCTTGCCGCCCTGCGCAAGGCCCTGCTCGCCCATGCCGCCACGCTCGGCCAGGCCATCGACGACCTGCGGCGCAAAGGCCTCTGCCTGGTCCGGACCAACCCGGAGGATCGCCGCGCCCGCAATGTGTCGCTGACCGAAACCGGTACCGCCCTGGTGGCCGCCATGCCGCTGGCCGGTCCCATGCGGCTGCGGGAGGTCGAGGGCGAAACCGACCGACTCACCCTTCTGGCCCCCGCCCTTGGCGACGCGTTGGATCTGTTCGGGCTGGAGGCGTGGTCCAAGCGCTGACGCTACGCGAGCCAGTCGCGGGAAATTTCCTCCATCGGCGTCCAGTCGGTCAGCAACTGCTTGGCCGCGAGGTCGAAGAGGAAGCCATTGCCGCCGCCCGTTGCGCCAATCCGGCTCTGGTCTTCCTCGCGCGAGATGCGGCGATTGCCGACCCGGCATTTGAGCAGCGTGCCGACGGCGCCATGGCCGCAGAAGATGACGGGATTGCCCGGCGGCACCGAGGCCAGCGCCGTACGCACGGCGGAAACGATCCGCGCCTGCGCATCGATCGCCCTTTCCCAGCCATCGGCGCTCTGCTGGGGATGGGCGAAGAAGCGGTCGGCATGTGCTTCGAACAGGGCCGGCGGAAGAAAGCCCGTCGAGGACCGGTCATTCTCGCCCATGTCATGATCGGACAGCACCGGCGTTCCCGCCGCTGCCGCCACCAGTTCGGCCAGTTCCAGCGCCTTGGCCTCGCGGCTCGAAAAGACGATCGTGCCCACCGGCACCACGCCCCGCGCCACAAAGGCCTCTGCCCGCGCCCGTCCCTCTGCCGATAGGCCCCAGAGCGGCACCGGCACCGCGGCGTCGATGCGGACCTGGGGATGGGTGAGATAAAGGGCGCGCAATCCTAGCCTCGGCTGAAATGGGTCAACTCGGTTACCATGGTCTCAACCTTGCGGATGATGGCCGGTTCCACCGGGTCACCCTTGTCGTCGAAGGCCGTCTCGGCCGGGCCGATGCCCAGAAGCGTCGGCACGATCAGCGTGCCTACCTTGGTGAGGCTGTCCCTGAGGTGGCTCAAGGACCATATGGTGCCATACTTTCCCGAACTCACCCCGCCAATGCCGAAGACGGCATGACGGAAGGGGCTCGGTTTCTGCCGGCTGATCCAGGTGACCGTATTGACCAGCAGGGGCGGCACCCCGCCATTATACTCGGGCGTGGCGATGAAGACGATATCGTGGCTGCGCCACATTTCCGCGAGCCGCACCGCCGCCTCCGGCACATGGTCGGGTTCCAGGTCCTCGTTGAAGATCGGCATGTCGAAGTCGGCCAGGTCGATCTCGGTGACCTGGACCCCCGCTTCCGTGAGCTTGCGACCCATATGCTGCTGCAGCACGCGATTATACGATCCCTTGCGGATGGACCCCGAAAGGGTGAGCGCCGTCTTCATAATGCCTCCGAATGTCTGGACGATGTCGAACCTGCCGCGCGCCGTTCGTCGCTGCAAGTGAATTGGCAGGGATGAGCCGCTTGTCCAGGTTCGCCCCACAATCAGGAGCAAGGAAATGGCCAACATGATTTTCGTCAATCTGCCGGTGCGCGACCTCAAGGCCTCCATGGCCTACTACAAGGCGCTGGGCTTTGATCACAATCCGCAGTTCACCGACGACACCGCCGCCTGCATCGTCATCAGCGACACGATCTTCGTCATGCTGCTGACCCACGATAAATTCCGCGAATTCACCAATACGCCGATTCCTGACGCCAAGGCTGAGATCGGCGCCCTCTATGCCCTGTCGCGCGACAGCCGCGAGGCGGTCGACACCATTGCCGAAGCCGCCCTCAAGGCCGGCGGAAGCGAGCAGCGCGCCGCCACGGATTACGGCTTCATGTACGGTCGTGCCATCGCCGATCTCGATGGCCACGTTTGGGAATATACCTGGATGGACTTGTCGCAGATGCCGAGCGAGTGAGGCGGGGCTAGGAGCACCGCGTTCACCTCCCCCTGGTCAAGGGGGAGGTAGCGTCGCCAGGCCCGAAGGGCCGTGGCAAAGCTAGGTGGGGGTGGTCCTGCGGGATCCGGGAAGCGGTCCGAGTACGCCAAAGCTTCGTGCCCTTCGAGCGTAGCTCTTCGGGCCTTAATCGCGAAAATCGCCCCACCGGGGCGATTTTTCTACGCGATTAAGCCTCGAACATCTTCTTGAGCTTGTCGAAGAACCCGTCCGAGGTCGGGCTGGTCTCGCCGGTCTCGAGCCGGGCAAATTCCTCGAGCAGTTCGCGCTGCCGCTTGGACAGGTTCTGCGGCGTCTCGATGTCGAGCTGCACATAGAGGTCGCCGACATCCTTGGAGCGGAGCACCGGCATGCCCTTGCCCTTCAGCCGCACGCGCTGGCCCGGCTGGGTGCCGGCGGGCACCTTCACCTTGGCGCGGGCATTGTCGAGCGTTGGCACTTCGAATTCGCCGCCCAGCGCCGCCGTGGTCATGGAAATGGGCACGCGGGCATAGAGATCGGCGCCGTCGCGCTGGAACAGCTGGTGCGGCTTGATCGAAACAAAGATATAGAGATCGCCCGGCGGTCCGCCGCGTAATCCGGCCTCGCCTTCATTGGCGAGGCGAATGCGCGTGCCGTCCTCGATGCCCTTGGGCACGTCGACCGAGAGCTTGCGATTCTGCTGCCTGCGGCCCTGGCCACCGCAATCGGTGCAGGGCTGGTCCATCATCTGCCCGCGGCCCTGGCAGACCGGGCAGGTACGCTCGATGGTAAAGAAGCCCTGCGCCGCGCGGACCTTGCCATGGCCATTGCACTGCCGGCAGGTATGGGTACCGGTGCCCGGCTTGGCGCCCGACCCTTCACAGGTCTCGCAGGTGGAAAGCGTCGGCACGTCGATCTCGACGGTGCGGCCGTCATAGCTTTCCTCGAGGTCGATCTCGAGATTGTACCTGAGGTCCGAGCCGCGCATCCGCGCCGCGCCACCGCCGCCTCGACGGCCGCCGCCACCCATGAAGTCGCCAAAGATGTCCTCGAAGATATCGGACATGGAGGAGGCAAATTCGGGCCCGAAGCCACCCGGCCCCCGGCCCCCGCCATTCTCGAACGCGGCATGGCCGAACCGGTCATAGGCCGCGCGCTTCTGCGGGTCCTTGAGCGTATCGTAGGCCTCGTTGATTTCCTTGAACTTGTGCTCGGCTTCGTCATTGCCCGGATTGCGGTCGGGATGGAACTGCATGGCGAGCTTGCGATAGGCGCTCTTGAGGGCGGCTTCGTCGGCGCCCTTCTGGCAGCCGAGCACCTCGTAGAAATCGCGTTTGGCCAAGGTCAACTCTCTCGCATTGGTCGCGCCGGTCTGGTCGTCGCGGACGTTGAAAATACCAAAAAGCCGGCTGGGCCGGCTGATCCCCCCGCATATGGGCAGGCGGGCGGGTATTAGCAAGGGTGGGCCGGTGGATCAACTTCGAGCTGGGCCCGCAGGGCAAATTCGGCCCGGTGGACTGAATTTAAGCGAGAAGGCCATGAGACTGCGTGGCGTGCCCGCAGGGCAAGCGGCGCCAGTGGCGCCGCGAAAGCCAAAGCAGGCCACGAAAGCTATGCTTGAGTGGCAGCTCGAATGGCATGCACGGAAGGCGCGGCCCGTGGATTCACGTGGAACATAGTGGAAAGGCCCCCTCACCCGCCGGCTGCGCCGTCGACCTCTCCCCCAAGGGAGAGGTGAAACAGAACTCGGCGCGTTGCGCCACCTTCTCCCCGAGGGGGAGAAGAACGAGCCGGTGCTGATCCCAAATGCTGCTGCCTATTCCTCTCCCCCTCGGGGAGAGGTGGCCGGAGCGCAGCGGAGGTCGGTGAGGGGGATGCCTCCCGGCACCTGCATCCTCGTCTCCCAACAAAAAGCCCCGGTGTCTCCACCGGGGCCTTCATCATTCCTGGAACTGACTTACGCCGACTTCTTGTCGTCGTCGTCCTTGACCTCTTCGAAGTCGGCGTCGACCACGTCGTCGTCATTGTCATCGGTCTTGCCCGAGGCCTTGGCTTCGGCTTCGGCCTGGCTCGCCTTGTACATGGCTTCGCCCAGCTTCATGGACGCTTCCGCCAGGCTCGCGGTCTTTTCCTTGATGGCTTCGGCGTCGTCGCCTTCGAGCACGGCCTTCACATCGGCAATCGCGGTCTCGATGGCAGCCTTGTCCTCGGCCGAAACCTTGTCGCCATAGTCCTTGAGGGACTTTTCAGTCGAGTGGACCAGCGATTCGGCCTGGTTCTTGGCTTCCACCGCTTCGCGCTTGCGCTTGTCGGCTTCGGCATTGGCCTCGGCGTCCTTGACCATCTTTTCGATGTCGGCGTCCGAAAGACCACCCGAGGCCTGGATGCGGATCTGCTGCTCCTTGCCGGTGCCCTTGTCCTTGGCCGA
>CBFGPB010000184.1:0-5374 GCA_965650545.1 uncultured Devosia sp.
GACCCCGCGGAGACAATTCCTTGCCCTTTCCCAATATCGACCCCATCGCCTTCGCCATCGGCCCTTTCGCCATCCGCTGGTATGCGTTGGGCTATCTGTTTGGCGTGCTGCTGGGCGCGGCCTATGGCTATCTGCTGCTGGCGCGCAGGCAGCTCTGGCACAGGGGCGAACCGCCCTTTCCGGCCAAGGACATCTGGGACTTCGCCTTCTGGACCATGCTGGCCATCGTGATCGGCGGACGCGTGGGCTACGTGCTGTTCTACAACCTGCCCTACTATCTCGAGAATCCCGCGGAAATCATCAACACCCTCGATGGCGGCATGAGCTATCACGGCGGCATGCTGGGCCTGATGCTGGCCGTGATCCTTTTCACCCGCATCAAGGGATCTGGCAACTGGCTGAGCGGGCTTGACCTGATCGCCTCTGTTTCCACCATCGGCATATTCCTCGTTCGTATCGCCAACTTCATCAATGCCGAGCTATATGGCGCGCCCACCAGCCTGCCCTGGGGCGTGGTGTTTCCCACCGATCCCGAGCAGTTGCCACGCCACCCCAGCCAGCTCTACGAAGCCGTCCTCGAGGGCCTGTTGCTGTTCCTCGTCATCCGCCTCGCCACCCATGTCTTCTATGCCCTGCGCAAGCCGGGCCTGGTGGCCGGTATTTTCGGCATCGGCTATGCCCTGTCGCGCATTACTGTCGAATTCGTGCGCTTGCCCGATGTGCAGATCGGCTACCTCTTCGGGACCGGCTGGGTGACCATGGGCATGATGCTGAGCCTCCCCATCCTCCTGGCCGGTCTCGTGCTGGTCGCCTATGCGGTCACGCGCCGCGAAAACCCGTTGCGCCCGTAAATGAGTGACAAGACCCTCACCCTCGACGAGCAGATTGACCTGCAGATCCGCACCACCGGCCCGATCTCGGTCGCGACCTATATGGGGCTCTGCCTCACCCACCCCTCCAAGGGCTATTACCGCGCCGGCGAGCCCATCGGCACCAGCGGCGATTTCATCACCGCCCCCGAAATCTCGCAGATGTTCGGGGAGCTGATCGGCTTCTGGCTGGTTAACCTCTGGCAGCAGATGGGCGAGCCCAAAAGCTTCACCCTGCTCGAACTCGGCCCCGGCCGCGGCACGCTGATGGCCGATATGCTGCGTGTCGCCTGCCGCGCCCCCGGCTTCCGCGATGGCCTGAGACTGCGCCTCTTCGAAACCAGCCCGCCGCTTATGGCCGAGCAGCAGGCACGGCTGGAAGTCTACGAACCCAAATGGCTGCAGAATTTCGAGAGTTTTGACGAGGGCCCCATCCTGGTCGTCGCCAACGAGTTCTTTGATGCCCTGCCCATCCGCCAATTCATCCGCAAGGAGGATGGCTGGCACGAGCGCCAGATAGGCCTCAAGGACGGCAAGCGCGCCTTCGGCCTGTCGCCCACGCCCATCCCGGCCTCTTCCATGCCCGACGCCGTCGCCAATGCCGAGCCCGACACCATGCTCGAAGTCTGCTTCGGTGGCGCCGAGGTCATGCGGCAGCTCGCCAGAGTGGTCGGCAGGCACGGCGGCGCCATCCTTGCGATCGATTATGGTTATGGCCAGACGCAGACCGGCGACACGCTCCAGGGCGTCCGCCGCCACGCCTATTCCGACGTGCTCGAGGCTCCAGGCGAGACCGACCTTTCTGCCCATGTCGATTTCGGCGCCCTCGGCCAGGTCGCCCGGCAGGTGGGCCTGGCCACCCAGCCCCTCGCCACCCAGGGGCAGTTCCTCAATCGCCTCGGCATCGGCGAACGCGCCGCTGCCCTCAGTCGCGCCAATCCCGGTTCGGCCGAGAGCATCCGCACCGCGCAGGACCGCCTCGTCTCCGACCAGCAGATGGGCACGCTCTTCAAGGTCTTCTGCGCCCACAGTCCCGGCCTGATGCCGCCAGGTTTTGCCCCATGATCGCGTTTGAAACGTCGCCGACGCTCGGCGCCCTGCCAGGACTTCGCCACGGCTTCTTCGACCGCCGGGGCGGCATTTCGACCGGCGAGTTTGCCGGGCTCAATGTCTCGCTCTCGGTCGGGGACGATCCAGAAACCGTCTCGGCCAATCGGCACATCGTAACCGACGCCATGGCCATCGGTCCGCTCGCCATCCTCAAGCAGACCCATTCGACCCGCGTCGAAACCATCACCGGCCCCATCGATCCCGGAAGCATCGACGCCGATGCCATGGTCACGGCCACGGCCGGCATCGCCCTCGGCATCCTCACCGCCGATTGCACGCCCATTCTCCTTGCCGATCCCGAGGCCCGCGTCATCGGCGCCGCCCATGCCGGCTGGCGCGGTGCCGTGGAAGGCATCATGGGCAATACCATCGCTGCCATGGTGGCTCTAGGCGCCGAACCGTCGCGCATCGTGGCCGCCTTTGGCCCCACCATTCACGGCGAGAACTATGAAGTGGGGGAACAGTTCAGAGCCAATTTTCTCGCTCTGCATCCAGGTGGTTCGCGCCACTTTCACACCCCTGCGGGCAAAGAACCGCATTTCGACCTACCCGGGTTTGTCGCCGAACAGTTGCGCGCCGCCGGTGTGAGCACTGCCGAACGGGTCGGCGCCTGCACCTATGCCCATCCGGACCGCTACTTCTCGCATCGCTATGCCACCCACCAGCGCACCCGGACCGGGCGGCAGATCGCCGTCATCGGACTGACATGAGGTTTATTTACCCGTTCGCCCAAAGTGGCGTTGCGAGTCTGATTTCGAGTCGCTAAAGCTGCCCGCGAAACTGATGGGTCCCGCCCCGAGGGACCGGTTGAGACAGGATCGCGCCCATGAAGCTGGTGACCGGCAACTCCAACCGCCCCCTGGCCCAGGCCGTCGCCAGTTACCTCGAGCTTCCCCTGACCGATTGTACGGTCAAGCGCTTTGCCGACAAGGAAGTCTATGTCGAGGTCCACGAGAACGTCCGCGGCGAGGACGTGTTCATCCTTCAGTCGACCAGCTACCCCGCCAATGACAACCTGATGGAGCTGCTGATCATCGCCGATGCGCTGCGCCGCTCCTCGGCCCGCCGCATCACTGCCGTCCTGCCCTATTTCGGCTATGCCCGCCAGGACCGCAAATCGGCGCCCCGCACGCCGATTTCGGCCAAGCTGGTCAGCAACCTGATCACCCAGGCCGGTGCCAACCGCGTTCTGACCCTCGACCTTCACGCCGCCCAGATCCAGGGCTTCTTCGATATTCCGACCGACAACCTCACCGCCGCCCCGGTCATGGTGCGTGACATCAAGGACAATTACGACGTCAAGAATGTCATGATCGTCTCGCCCGACGTCGGCGGCGTGGTGCGCGCCCGCAATGTGGCCAGCCGCATCGGCGCCAACCTCGCCATCGTCGACAAGCGCCGCCCCCGCGCCGGTGTTTCCGAAGTCATGAACATCATCGGCGACGTGTCGGGCCAGACCTGCATCCTCATCGACGACATCGTCGATTCCGGTGGCACGCTGGTCAACGCCGCCGAGGCCCTGCTCAAGGCCGGCGCCAAGGAAGTCTCGGCCTATATCACCCATGGCGTGCTCTCCGAGGGCGCGGCCGAGCGCATCGCCGCCTCCAAGCTCAAGGAACTGGTGGTCACCGACTCCATCCTCGAGACCGAGGCGACCAAGGCCGCCGCCAATATCCGGCGCATGACGATTGCGCCGCTGATCGGCGAAGCTATCGCCCGCACCGCCAGCGAGCAGAGCGTTTCGAGCCTCTTCGACTGAGAGGCGTCCCTCAGGGACAATCAGTCCTGTGGACTGATTGTAGCCGAGCAGGCCACGAGACCTATGGTTGAGTGGCACGGAGCTATGGAATCCCTTGCCCCCCTGCGGCCTTTCCTCTATAGCCCAGCGCCATGAAGCGCTCGTCACCCCTGGAGGACGGGCGCGTATGCCGTTGTGATGACGCCATACACCAACCCAATGGATGCTTTCCATGGCTGAGACCAAAGTGCTCAAGGCACAGGCGCGTGACGGAGTGGGCAAGGGGGCCGCTCGCGAAGCTCGCCGTCAGGGACTCGTTCCCGCTGTTATCTATGGTGACAAGAAGCCCCCCGTCACCGTTTCCGTCGCCTACAAGGACGCGCTGAAGTTCATCTATGCCGGTGGCTTCAAGTCCCACATCCTCGACCTCGACGTCGACGGCACCGTGCACAAGGTGATCCCGCGCGACTACCAGCTCGACGTCGTCATGGATCAGCCGATCCACATCGACTTCCTGCGCGTGTCGGGCAATTCCAAGCTGCATGTCGAAGTGCATGTCCAGTTCATCAACGAAGAGAAGAGCCCCGGCCTCAAGCGCGGCGGCACCCTCAACGTTGTGCGCCACACCGTCGAACTGATCGCCCCCGCCAACGAAATTCCCGAGCATGTCACCGTTGACCTCTCGGGCACCGATATCGGCGACTCGATCCACATCTCGGCCGTGACCCTGCCCAAGGGCGTGACGCCCGCGATCACCGATCGCGACTTCACCATCGCCACCCTGGTTGCTCCCTCGGGCCTCAAGTCCTCGGATGCCGCCGGTGGCGAAGAGGCTGCCACCGAGGAATAATCCTTGGTCCAGCATCGGACTTCGTGAGGCGGCCAATGGCCGCCTCATTCTTTTGCGAGGCTCACATCCATGAAACTGCTCGTTGGCCTGGGCAATCCGGGCGCCCAATATGCCGGCAACCGGCACAATATCGGCTTCATGGCCGTGGATGCCATCGCCGCGGCCCATGGCATTTCGACCTGGAAAGCCAAGCATGCCGGGCTGCTGGCCGAAGGCAATGTGGGCAATGAGCGGGTCCTGATCCTCAAGCCGCAGACCTTCATGAACAAGTCCGGCGACAGCGTCCAGCAGGTCGCCCGCTTCTACAAGCTTACCCCGGCCGACATCATTGTCTTCTACGACGAGCTCGACCTGGCGCCGGGCAAGGTGCGGGTCAAGATCGGCGGCGGCAATGGCGGCCACAACGGCTTGCGGTCCATCGATCCGCAGATCGGCCTCGACTACAAGCGCGTGCGTCTCGGCATCGGCCACCCGGGCAAGGAAAACGTCACCCATCACGTGCTGGGTGACTTCGCCAAGGCCGACAGAACCTGGCTCGACCCGCTGCTCAACGAGATCGCCCGCCAGGCGCCGCTGCTGCTCAAGGGCGACGACAGCGGCTTCATGAACAAGCTGGCGCTGGCGGTGAGGGGCGAGGAGCCCGCGCCTGCCAAGGCGGACAAGCCGGCCCCGGCGGCGCAAAGCCATATCCGCCAGGCGCGCCCGACCAAGCCGCAGGCAGACGTTCCAAAGAGCGGCCCCATGGCCGACATGCTGAACAAGCTTTTCGGCAAGGGTGAATAGGCGGCCCTCGCCGCTGGTGCGTCA
>CBFGPB010000185.1:0-5339 GCA_965650545.1 uncultured Devosia sp.
GCCTGTTCCAGCCGTGGCGGCAAGGTGCGCATGCGGGTGATGAGCACATAGCCGCCGATACGAGTGACGTAAGTAGCGGCCGCTGCGGCCAGGATGAGCCAGATTGTGGACAGGTCGCTCATCAGTGCGCGACCTCGGAGCGATCTTCACGCGGACGATCGGGGAGGGGCAGCAGCGCCGCGACCAGCACGCCGCAGATGGCGCCAATGCTGACATGCCAGGGGGAGCCCACGAGGTAGAAACCCGCAACCGACCCGACCATGCTGGCAGCGACGATCGGGTAGAAGCCGGGCTTGCGGCGGAAGCCCACTACCAAACCCAGGAAATAGACCGGCAGCAGCACGTCGATGGCCCACACCTTCGGGTCGCCCAGCATAGAGCCGAACCAGGCCCCGAGGACGGAAAACAGCAGCCAGGGAAAATAGATCACGACGGCGAAGGAAAGGTACCAGGCAAAGCTCAGGGCCTTGCCATCCTCGGCGCGGCGGATGGCCTCTGCGAATTGCGGGTCGATCAGGAGGAAGAAGGCAAGGGCCTTCTGGACCGGCGAATAGGTGCGGATGTGCCGGGCAATGGCCGCCGAATAAAGGATGTGCCGGAAATTGACGGCAAAGACGGAGAGGACAATGAGCCAGGGCGCTACGTGCTGGCCAAAGAGCTCGATGCCCACCAGTTGGCTGGCTCCGGCATAGATGGTGGCGCTCATGAGCGCCGCATCAAACACCGTCAGGCCGTTGTCGACGGCAACGGCGCCGAACAACACGGCAAAGGGGGCTGCGGACAGCGCGATGATCGCGCCGCCCTTGAGGCCATCGACGATGTCTTTGTTCATCTTGGACCGATGAGGAGGATTCGGACAGGCGCCGAGTGGATCAGGCTATCTCACGGAGAGCAAGGGCCTGGGGTTTGGCGCCGTCAGTTGATGGTGATGACGATCTTGCCGCGGCCATGGCCGGTATCGAGATCCCGGTGGGCCGCCACGATGTCTGCGATGGCGTAAGTCTTGCGGACGGTGGCCAGGAGCTTGCCCTGCTGCGCGAGCGCCAACAGACGGGCAAGACGCAAGCCGTTGCGCTGGCCTTCGACGCTGCGGAGGCCCAGTTCGGCGACGCGACCGAGATCGCCCAGCGACGCAATGCGGTCGCGAGGGACCCCGAGGGTCAGCGACTGGTCCAGCGTTTCGCCGCCGACGCAGTCCAGTATGGCCGTAAGGCCCCGGGGCACTGCCTGCGCAATGCGCTGGGGAAGGTCGAAGCCCGGCGCGAGCGGGATGGCGCCAAGCGACTTGAGATAGTCGAAGTTGGCGGTGCTGCCTGTGCCAATGACTGTTGCCCCTCGGGCCTTTGCCAGCTGTGTGGCGAAGGAGCCGACGCCGCCGGCTGCGCCCTGGATGAGCAGGGTGTCGGAGGCGGTGATGCCAAGACTTTCGATCGCGGTATCAGCGGTCTGGGCCGTACCCGAAAGCGTGGCGGCCTCGCTGAAGGAGATGCCGTCCGGAATGGCGGCGAGGTCGACCACGGGGACCACGACATAGTCGGCAACGGCACCAAAGGCGCGCCGCCCTGCGACCGGCGTGCCCGGTGCGGGCCCCGGAGTCTCCGGGCCCAGGCTCTCGATCACGCCGGCAAATTCGTTGCCGGTCGTCACCGGGAGCGCAAGGTTCGGCATGAGCCTTCCCGAACGGACGCGGCTGTCAAAGGGCTGCATGGCGGCTGCCTTGACGCGGACGAGAGCTTCGCCGGGACCGGGCTCAGGCCGGTCCACGTCCTCGATCACCAGGACTTCGGGACCACCGAAGCCATGAAAGCGCGCTGCACGCATGTGGGTTCAGGCGGCGGCACCGGGCGCGACGTATTCCGGCTTTTCGGGCAGGCCCTTCTGCTTGCGCACCTGGTTGAGGAAGCGCGTGAAGAGGTAATGGCTATCCTTGGGGCCGGGGCTGGCTTCGGGATGGTACTGGACCGAGAAGATCGGCTTGCCGTCGACCGCAAGGCCGGCATTGGAGCCGTCGAACAGGGAGATATGGGTCTGGGTGACGCCGGCAGGCAGGCTTTCGGCGTCCACGGCAAAGCCATGGTTCATCGAGGTGATCTCGACCTTGCCGGTCGTCAGGTCCTTGACCGGGTGATTGGCGCCATGGTGGCCCTGATGCATCTTGGAGGTGGTGCCGCCAAGGGCGAGGCCCATGAGCTGGTGGCCAAGGCAGATGCCGAACATGGGCTTGCCGGTTTCCATCAGCTTCTGGATGGTGGGGACGGCATACTTGCCGGTGGCAGCCGGGTCGCCGGGGCCGTTGGACAGGAAGATGGCGTCGGGATTGTGCGAGAGCACATCGGCGGCGGAGGCGGTAGCCGGGACAACCGTCACCTTGGCGCCCTGGTCGGCAAGGCAGCGCAAGATGTTACGCTTCGCGCCGTAATCGATGGCGACCACATGGAATTCAGGGTTTTCAACCTTGCCGTAACCCTTGTTCCACTGCCAGCCGGTCTGGTCCCAGTGGTAGGTCTGGGCCGTGGTGACTTCCTTGGCAAGATCGAGGCCCTCAAGACCCGGGAACGCCTTGAGTTCGGCCATGATCGAGCCTTCGTCGAAGACGCCGGTGGGTTCATGGGCAATCACGCCATTGGGCATGCCGTTCTCGCGGATGCGGGCAGTCAGGGCACGGGTGTCGATGCCGGCAATCCCGACGATGTTGCGCTTCTTGAGCCAGGCATCGAGCTTTTCGGCGGCGCGATAGTTGGAGGGATTGGTGATGTCGGCCTTGAGTACGACGCCACGCACGCCCGAGAGGGCGGCCATGTTCACCGTCTCGATGTCTTCGTCATTGGTGCCGACATTGCCGATATGGGGGAAGGTGAAGGTGATGATCTGTCCCGCATAGGACGGGTCGGTCAGCACTTCCTGGTAGCCGGTCATGGCGGTGTTGAAGCAGACTTCGCCAGCCGCGTGTCCGACGGCGCCGATGCCATGGCCTTCGAGGCGCGTGCCGTCCGCCAGAATGAGAACTGCGGTCGCGGGGGTCTGCTGCCAGCCGGTCACTTTTTCGTCTCCAAGCTCGGTTTGTCGGGCGCGCGCAACGAGAGCGGTGGCTTTGGGCCTGCCCTGATGCGCGGCGAAGATGTCGGTTGAGGCCTCCTCTTAGAAGGCCAGGGCGGACTGCGCAAGTGGCGAAACCCGCGTTATTTGCCTATATGGGGGCAACAATCTGCATAGCAAGGAGCCAGACGATACATGCGCGAAGACATCAGCGAAGGGCTCAAACTGGCGCTCAAGGCCCGCGACCAGCGCCGCACCGCGACCCTGAGGTCGATCAATTCGGCCATCAAGGATCGCGACATCGCCAATCGCGGCGAGGGCAAGGGCCCGGCCACCAATGACGAAATCCTCGCGATGATCCAGAAGATGGTCAAGCAGCGCGAGGAGAGCTTTGCCATCTATGCGCAGGCTGGCCGGGCGGATCTCGCCACGGTGGAAAAGGAAGAGATCGACATCCTCAACGAGTTCCTGCCCAAGGGATTGAGCGAGGACGAGGTTGCGGCCGCAATAACGGCGGCCATTGCCGCAAGTGGCGCGGAAGGTCCCAAGGATATGGGCAAGGTGATCGCCCAGCTCAAAGCCGACTATCCAGGCCGAATCGATTTCGGCAAGGTGAGTGGCCAGGTGCGAGCGGCGCTGAGCGCCTAGGGAGCTCTATCTCTTGGTCTTGTCACGCTTTCAGCAAAAGTGGTGTCCACTTTTGCTGAAAGCGCTCTAGGCCACGAGACGGAAGGGCGCGACGTGTACCTGGTTGCGCCCTGCTTCCTTCGCCTTGTAGAGGGCGGAATCGGCGCGGCTGAGGACGGAGGAGAAAGTCTCTTCCACGCCGCCCGTCGCCATGCCGGCGCTCACGGTGGCGACCTCGCCATTGTCGCCAATGGACAACTGCAGGGCAGCGAAAGCCCTGCGGATGTGATCGGCCAGAGCACGGGCGGTCTCCCGGTCGCGACCGGGCAGGATGGCGCAGAATTCCTCGCCGCCCAGGCGGGCGATGGTATCGCCGGGGCGCAGTTCCGCCCGCAGGACATCAGCGAAGCGTTGCAGCACCAGATCGCCGTGGGCATGGCCGCGGCGATCGTTGATCTGCTTGAAGTGATCAAGATCGAACATGACAACGGCCAGGCCGGTGACGGGCTGGTCTTCGCCAAAGCGCTGGAACAGGGCCCGGCGGTTGAGCACGCCCGTCAGGGAGTCGGTATTGGCCTCCATCAGATGCCGGCGCGCCGCCCGGGCGTGGTGGAGGGTGAGCGTGATGGCGCCGATGCCGGTGAGACCCACCAGAGCGAGGATCGAATTGACGTCTTCGGCCCAATTGTCCGGTGGGCCGTCCAGAACCCAGGCGCCTTGGGCGACGAGGACTACCGAGCAGGCCAGAAAGGACAGCGACATCAGGCCATAGAGGGTGGCATTGGCGATCATGGCCAATCGGGCCTCGCGGCGGCCGCGCCAGAATTCCAGACCGCACAGCGCCATGAAGAGTGCGCCGCCGGCATTGAGCATGATCGTGCCCACGCCGGACAGGCCGAGCAGAAGCGGGATGGCGGTCGCGACAATCGACGCGACTGCCGGAACGAGGGCCGGGCCGGGTGCCCTTTGGTTGAAGAGGCGCGAACCGGAAAGAACGAAGGCGAAGCCGGCCAGCATGACGGTGAAGGGGATCAGCTGGTTCAGGAGGTCGTATCGACCGTTCCGCAGACCCAGACCGGTCAACGCCAGGACGATGAGGGCGATGCCGGCCGCGCCATGGACGAGGTAGGTTTCAGACCGCGCGTTCATCCAGCCGATGACCAGCGCGATCATGAGAGAGGCGCCGGAAAAGGCTATGCCAATGAGAAGCGTCGCATTGTCGATCATCAAAACCAAACCAAGTGGGGGCCGGATGCTTGCCGAACGCCCCCATTAACCCGGATTCGCCTCAAGCGCCGTTACCCGAACCGTCACAAGTGCGGCAATGGTGATCAAATCCCTAATCCAATGTCTCCATTGCGCCGCGACAGGCCCGCGGTGCCGGGCGCGCAGGCGACCGTTTGACGTTGGGAATCCGAAGAACTCCAGCCGAGGCACCCTTGGGCGACTCTGCGGAGCGCGCTAGGTTGGCTTGCCTGGAATGGGCAAGGGCCGGCCACGGGAGGGACAATTGGCAATATCTTCGGAAACCAGGAGGCGGTTTGCGCTGGCGACGGCGTTGCGCGGCCTCGTCATGCTGCTGGCGGGCCTATACGCCATCATCTGGCCGCTGGAGGCGCTCGCGGTACTGCTGCTGCTTGGCGGCATTCTCCTGCTCATCGACGGCGCGCTGGGGC
>CBFGPB010000186.1:0-5330 GCA_965650545.1 uncultured Devosia sp.
GCCGGCAGGCGGGCATCGCCCTGGCCCGGCAATTCGCCCCGGCCATGGGCCAGCAATTCTTCGTAGTCAAATGCGTGTTGCCGCTCGGCCATGGACGCTCCCCACTCTTGCTCAAGCCCCGTCTCGTATAGGCGCGGCGGGATAGGGTCAAGCCAGCCCAGGGGAGCAAGGCCCCGCGTCACCGAGCGTTTGTCTTGTGCCCGACCCCGCTCGCCATTATAAGAAACCTTCAAAATCTGACCTAAATGACGAGACTTGTTGGCCCAATGCCCGACCGAGACATCACCGCCCGGCCGCTTCCGTCCCGCAAGCCATGCCTCACCGCCGTCCTGCGGATGGCGGGCCTGAGGCCGACGCGCCAGCGCGTGGCCCTGGCGGAACTGCTGTTCGGCGGCCCGCATCGCCATGTCAGCGCCGAGCAATTGCATGGCGAAGCCAGCATGGCCAACGTCAATGTCTCGCTGGCCACGATCTACAATACCCTGCACCAGTTCCATGAAGCCGGCCTGCTGCGGGAAGTCGCCATCGACGCCTCGCGCTCCTACTTCGATACCGATACCTCGGACCACCACCACTTCTATGTCGAAGACGAACAGCGGATGATCGACATCCCGGCGGATTCGGTGGAGTTCAAGTCACTGCCCAAGGCCCCCGAGGGCATGGAAGTGGCCCATGTGGACGTGGTCATCCGCGTACGCAAGGCCTCGGCCTGAACTCTGGGAGATTCGAACTCCTGAGCCCCGGATTCGCGGGAGTCGATTGGCCCGGCCGGCACGGTTCCGCACGGCAGTTTGAAGGCGCCGGCTCTCGCCCATCGTACTTGCGGTCCCGTGTCGGCAGGTCAGGCCGCCTCCGCAGTCATGAGGGGCGCTTGTCGGCCCCAGTCGGTCTGATGACGGCAAACTGGAGCCGGGATCTGAGACTGATGCGATGGGCTGCGGCTGGCGCGGCACATCGAAGACCCTGCATAGAGCGATGGCCGCACCATTGATCAGGGCGCCGGCCCCGCGCCGGTATGCCGGTTTCCCCACTCTCGAAGCGATTGAAGCACCGGCCCGAGTTCCTTGCCTTTCTGGGTCAGGACATACTCGAAGCGCGGAGGGTGGCTGTCATACTGGCGGATCGCGACGATGCCGGCTGCCTCCAGCACCTTCAGCCGCGCCGAGAGCGTGCTGGGCGGCAGTCCAGTCAGGCTTGTTTCCAGCTCGTGGAACCGCTGGGGGCCCTTGAGAAGCAGGTCACGCAGCACAAGAAGGGTCCATTTCTCGCCCACAATGTCGAGCGTCCGCGCCACCGGGCAGTCTAGGTCATAAGGTTTCGTCATCTGCCCATCATAGAGGCAACGTTGCGCATAGTCACTACAAAAAAACTAGTCACTATGAATTGACAAGTAAAGGTCGAAGCGCCTAAGCCATGCACACATCGCAAGGAGGATTTGGATGTCACCGCCCATCTATCTGGCCCCGTTCATATCGGTCAGCGCCCTGCTCGTCGTATTGGTGTTGGCCGGGCTCGCATGGTCGGCCCCAACCTCTCCGGGCGCCGCGGGAGTATCTCCTCGGACCACGGCCGGGCTGCTCATACTTGGACTTTTCGCCTGGCTTGCCGTGGCCATTGGGCTCGGACTTGGTGGCTTCTATGTCGCCAGCAGAAACGCCGTTCCCACGATCGAATTCGGCATCCTTGTCCCCATTGTGCTCGGCATCGCGCTCTATCTGACAGTCCCCGCCGTGCGAGATCTGGTTGGGCGGTTACCGCACGCATGGCTTGTCGGCGTGCAGCTCTACCGCGCGGGCGGGGCGATCTTCCTCGTCCTCTGGCTTGACGGGCATCTGCCGGGAATCTTCGCGCTGCCGGCCGGCATCGGCGATGTTCTCGTCGGGGTCACGGCGCCGGTCGCAGCATACATGTATGTCAGGCACAGGGCGCACCGGGCGCTCTTTGCCTGGAATATCCTTGGTCTCATCGATCTCGCGATTGCTTTGGCCACCGGCTTTCTCACGACGCCATCGCGCTTCCAGATGTTCGCCGTTGATGCGCCCAATCTTCTTGTGACGCAGTTCCCCCTCGTCATCATCCCGACCTTTATCGTGCCGCTGTCCATTCTCCTCCATCTGGCGTCCATTGCCAGGCTGGCGGCGGAACGGCGGGCGTGACCTTTCCAGGAGATCCGCATGACCCCCCAGAGCAATCCCCCTCAGACAGCGGCTGAAGCCGACCCCCGGCGGTGGGTGGCACTCATCATTCTGCTGCTCGCCAGTTTCATGAATCTGGTCGATGTGAGCATCGTGAACGTCGCGCTGCCGTCCCTGCAGAGCAATCTTGGCGCCAGCTCCAGCCAGATCGAGTGGACGGTCGCCGCCTACGTGCTGAGCTTCGCCCTCTTCCTGCTCCCCTTCGGGCGCCTTGGCGACATAGTTGGCCGCCGTCGCATGTTTCTGCTCGGCGTGTCCGCCTTCACCATCGGTTCGGCCCTCTGCGGTCTGGCACCGACCATCGAGACCCTGATCGGCTCGCGCGTCCTGCAGGGCATCGCTGGGGCGATGATGACCCCCCAGGTCATGTCCATCGTGGCGGTGATCTTCCCTCCTGACGAACGGACCAGGGCCTTTTCTTTCTTCGCACTCGCCGCTGGCCTTGCCGCGGTCACCGGCCCGATTGCCGGGGGGCTTCTGATCTCGGCCGATCTCTGGGGGCTGGATTGGCGTCCGATTTTCCTCGTCAACATCCCCATTGGAATTTTGGCGGTCATTGCCGCTTTTCGCTTCGTGCCCTCGGTCACGCCTCATCCGGGCCTGCGCAACGACTTCGTGGGCATCGGGATATTCGCCCTCTCTGTGCTTGCCTTCGTCTTCCCGCTGGTCGAGGGACGCACCTATGGTTGGCCGATCTGGGCATTTGCCCTCATGGTGCTGGGGTTGGCGGGATTGGTAGCCTTCTACCTTTGGGAACAGCACCGGGACCGCGCGCGGCTGACCGCGTTGCTGCCTGTTGCCCTGCTTGAGAACCGCAATTTCCTTGTCGGCTCCCTGATGACGCTGATCTTCTTCTCGGGCATCCCCGGCCTGTTCATGATGCTCGCCATCTTCTTCCAGTCGGGTTTCGGCCTGACGCCGCTCGAATCCGGGCTGACCACCATTCCGTTCCCGATCGGTGTGCTGGTCGTTTCAATTCTCGCTGGTCGCCTGGGCAATGGCGTCCTGTCGCAGCGGGTTGCCATCGGTTCCTTGCTGCTGGCAGGCGGCATGCTCTATCTGCGCTTCGTCCTTTCCGGAGTCGATGCAACAATTGATCGCTGGCTGTTCGCGCCGCCGTTGTTCATGGCTGGCGCTGGCCTTGGCTTTGCCGTTACGGCGCTTTTCCAGACCATCCTGCAGGGGGTGCCTCCAAAGGACTCCGGCTCGGCTTCTGGTGCGCTGCAGGCATTCCAGCAGGTCGGCGGCGCGTTGGGAGTGGCATTGGTAGGCGAGATCTTCTTCACCCGGCTGGAGCAGGCCTGGCAGTTGGGCTCGGTCTCGGCACATTCGGCTTTTGTCGACGCGGCCACCGCCGCGGACTGGTACGAAGTGATCGCTTTCCTCGTGGTTGCCGCTTTGGTGCTGCTGTTGCGGCGGCAGCCAAAGCCGGACGCAATGGCATCCCAACGGCTACAGAGCGAGGCTTGAGCGACAATGGGGCAGGAGCGCCAGATTGGCTGGCGCCTCTGATCCGGCCCCCGAGGGAGACTTTCCGCAAGCGGTTTCCAGGAAACCCGAGGGCGCCCCTGGCGGCTCGGCCGCAGGGGCGCGGCGCCCTCTACCAATACCAGCCCAGGTCGTCGGCGGCTTCCTTGTTGAAATAGAGCGTGACCACCGCATCATAGGCCGGGTCGGTGACCCCATCGGAATACTGGCGCTGCAGCAGCGTCACCGTCTCGTTCTCGGCGTCCGACCCCCGGTAGAGGTAGTCGAAGCAGTCGCTATTGGCCGAGGTATCCACCGCGTCCCGAATTTCCTGGCGCAGGGCTTCGAGTTCCCGGCCCTCGATGGCATTGCCATCGTCCCGGCTATAGGCTCGGACCGAGGGGATCCAGTCGAACCCGGCTTCACAGATATAGCGGTTGTCGCGCAACTCGCCGCGGTCGACAAAGGAGATGTCGACATCCTCGCTCCAGGGGTTGGAAATCTCGTAGGTGACATCATTACCCTCGATGTCGAGATAGATGTCCGACCAGGAGCATTCCCCATCGCGCTCGTTGTAGCACCAGCGTTCCGAGCCCATCATCAGTTTGGCGATGTCGCTGATCGGCACCAGCTTGCCGGTCTTGGCGCGGTTCAGCACCGCCTCGGTATCCGTGTCGAAAGCCAGGCCGGGCAGGGCGCCGGCGAACACGACGAAGACCGAAAGTGCCAGACGACGCATGGTTTTCCTCCCCAGATGCTCGACCAGACCCTAGCGCACCCTTGGCACGGATGAAACGGGGCACTTGACGCCAGCGTGAATATGTAACAATAAAAGTTACATGAAGAAATCGAGCCGCCTTTCCATCGCCCTCCATGCTCTCGTGCATCTGCATGCCCAGCCCGACAAGAGCCTGACATCGGCGGCCCTCGCCACCTGCCTCATGACCAATCCGGTCGTGGTGCGGCGCGTGCTGGGCGAATTGCGCGAAGCCGGTATAGTCGAGGCCAGCAAGGGCCCCAATGGCGGCTGGAGCCTCAGCCGCCCCGCCGAGGAAATCACGCTTCACGCGGTCTATTCGGCCATGGGCGAACGCCTGCTGATCCGCACCGAAAGCGATCCCGGCGACGTCACCTGCGCCATCGTACGCTCGGTTGACCGGGTCATGACCGACTTCCTCGATGATGCCGAAGCCCTGCTGGCGGCGCGCTTGCAGCGGGTTCGCCTCAGCGACATTGCCGGAGAGGCCATGAGCAAAGGTTTTCCGCGGCTCGACTGAACCTTCAAACCCCGAGCGGGCTTGTGCCGGAGTGCTTCCATGGGCGCCGGACGCTCCTGCTCGCCCCCAAAAGGAGAAAAGACATGCAGGATGTCATCATTGTCGGCGGCAGCTTTGCCGGCCTCACCGCCGCCATGCAGCTGGGCCGGGCCCGCCGCAAGGTCACGGTGCTCGATACCGGCCTCAACCGCAATCGCTATGCGGCCCATGCGCACAATATCCTTGGCCATGACGGCACCCCGCCCAGCGACTTGCTCGCCTCCGCCCGCGCCCAAGTGGCGCAATACCCGACGGTCGCCTTGGTCAACGCCAAGGCCGTGTCCGTTTCGGGTGAACCCGACAATTTCGTCGTGGCCATCGAGAATGGGCAGGCCATTTCCGGCCGTCGGCT
>CBFGPB010000187.1:0-5320 GCA_965650545.1 uncultured Devosia sp.
GTTCGAACTGGTCCGCACCTTCGGACCGGACGCGGTGCGCTATTTCCTGCTGCGCGAAGTTTCGTTCGGCAATGACGGCGACTACAGCCACGAAAAGCTGGTCAACCGCGTCAATGCCGACCTGGCCAATAACCTGGGCAATCTCGCGCAGCGCTCGCTTTCGATGATCAACAAGAACTGCGAGGGCAGGGTGCCCGAACTCGGCGCTTTGACCGACGCGGACCAGGCCATCATCGCCGAAGTGACCGAAGCGCTCGCCTCCGCCCAGAAGGCCATGGACCAGCAGCTGATCCACGAAGCCACCGGCGCCATCATTGCGGCCCTCAGCTCGGCCAACAATTACTTCGCGGCTCAGGAGCCTTGGGCGCTGAAAAAGACCGATCCGGTCCGCATGGCCACCGTACTCTACGTTACGGCCGACACCGTCCGCCGCCTCGCCATTCCAATGCAGGCCTTCGTACCGGCCTCGGCAGCACGGCTTCTCGACCAGCTGGCGGTTCCCGCTAACGAACGCTCCCTCGTGGATGCGGCAAGGGCTAACAGTCTGCTAGCAAATTCCGAGCTTCCGGCGCCCCAGGGCGTCTTCGCGCGCCTCGAAAAACCGGCCGAGTGACATGCTGATCGACAGCCATTGCCACCTCGATTTCGACGCGCTGTCGGCCGACCTGGACGGCGTCATGGCCCGCGCCGAGGCTGCGCAAGTCGTTGGAATGGTGACGATTTCCACAAGGGTGGAGAACTTTTCCACCTATGCCGGGCTGGCGGAACGTTTCCCGAACGTCTGGTGTTCGGTCGGCACCCATCCGCACAATGCGCATGAGGAATTGCATATAGCAACGGATGAACTTGTCCGTCTAAGTGCCCATCCGCGCTGCGTTGCCATCGGCGAAGCCGGCCTCGACTACTTCTATGACAACGCCCCGCGCGAGGCCCAGGCCACCGGCCTCCGCCGACATATCGCCGCCGCCCGGATCACAGGTCTTCCACTGGTTATCCACAGCCGCCAGGCCGACGAGGACATGGCGGCAATCCTTGAAGAAGAAAGCCGGGCAGGGGCCTTCCCCTTCGTCCTGCATTGCTTCACGGCCGGTATGGATCTCGCCCAACGGGCCCTTGCGCTTGGCGGCTATATTTCCTTCTCCGGCATCGTCACGTTCAAGAATGCCCAGGAAATCCAAGAGGTTGCCCGGATCGTCCCGGCCGACCGCTACCTCGTCGAAACCGACGCGCCGTATCTCGCGCCGATCCCGCATCGCGGCCAATCCAACGAACCCAGTTACGTTCGCCATACGGCGCAGAAAGTTGCGGAAATTCGGGGACTTAGCCTCGAACAGGTAGGCGCGGAAACAACCGCGAACTTTGGCCGACTGTTCGCCAAGACCGGCGTGAGCTAGCGCCATGGCCAAGCCTGACCGGATCATCGCGACCATTCTGGGCTGCGGATCGTCCGGCGGCGTGCCGCGCATCGGCAACGATTGGGGCGCCTGCGATCCACGCGAGCCGCGCAACCGGCGCCGCCGCTGCTCCTTGCTCGTCGAGGGTTGGCGCGACGGATTTCCTGAACCTACACGGGCACTTATCGACACGGGCGCGGATTTGCGCGAGCAGTTGCTGGACGCCAATGTCGATCGCGTCGACGCCGTTCTTTATACGCATGAGCATGCCGATCACAGCCATGGAATCGATGACCTTCGGGTCCTGGCCCTGCACAATCGCCGCCGCGTGGATGTCTATTTCACGCCAGAATGCGGAGCCCGGCTGCGCGAGGCCTTCGGATATTGCTTTTCGACTCCTGCAGGCAGCTCTTATCCACCGATCCTCAATGCCCACGAGATCGAACCAGGTTCAGTGATCGAAGTGGATGGTCCGGGGGGAGTGTTGGCATTTTCGTCATTCGACCTGATCCATGGCGACATCCATGCCCTGGGCTACCGCATCGGCGGCCTGGCCTATGCCTGTGACCTGTCGGCAGTCCCGGAGGGATCGGTCAAGGCTCTGGAAAACCTCAACATCTGGATTGTGGACGCCCTGCGGCCAACGCCGCATCCGAGCCACCTGAGCCTGCCTGAGACACTTGATCTCATCGAATACTTCCGGCCGCGCCAGGCCGTGCTCACCAACATGCATATCGATCTCGACTATCGAGCTACTGACGCCGAAACCCCGCCGAACGTGACGCCAGCTTTCGATGGCATGCGGATCGACGTTATTGGCGGCCACATCCTCAATCGCTGATTGCCGCATCCTTTGGAGACCTGAAATGTCCGTGGCCGAACCCGTCGTGCTGATAGCCGAATTCACCGCGCATCAGGGTCAGGAACGGATCGTGGCCGACTTGCTGGCCGGCCTGGCGGCCAACGTGCGGCAAGAACCGGGCAACATCGCCTTCGACTGCTATCAGCGTGCTGACGATCCATGCCGCTTTGTGGTCTACGAGATCTACCGGGACCAGCAGGCCTTCGAGGCCCATATCGCGGCCGACTATGGTGCCGTATTCAACAAGCGCCTGAACCAGCTCATTGTCGAACCTCATTCCATGCTGACATTCCTCAGGCCGCTGCAGGCAACGGTGGCCGACGAATAGGACGAGTGGTTGGCGGGCGCTCCGGGCGCTCTTAGTGACGTATCGGAACTAACCAAGCTGCATGGTCGAGCTAAACCGCTATCAGACCACGGAAAATCATCAGACAAAAGTTCCATAATATATATTATGCGATATTGAATTGGCCATGTCTGGCGGTTCTTGCTGCTCATACCTCCACCCCTATGTCTGCTGGAGCCGTCCCCTGAGCACACGAGGATGCATCGAAGCTGTAGATGGCGGAAGGCAGAACGCGAAGAAGGCACGGAGAGACAATTGAGCGTATAAGTTTGTCTCTCGACGCCGGTCCTCGATGAGCCATGAATGAGCATCACGGAATCCGGCCTGGAGAACTAGGTGCGCGTCGCGCAAGACACTGCAACTGTGCATGTGTGATTGGGCAGCGTCATGCAGGGCCAGTCTGCTGCGCACTGGATAGCGCACACCTCGAGTTTGGAACGTTCGGAAGACACTGACAGGTCGCGCCGAAGCCGCGGCTCTGGCGAATGACATGGCTCATGTTCGACCCGCGCCGAGGGTGTTGAAGGTCCCTGCCCCGCGCCACCAGCCCGTGCCGGACTGTCCGATCGAACCTCCACCTGCTCGAAAACTCAATCCAACGCTGCGAAGCGCTCAACAAGATCGGTGGCGCCGGAAACGATCAGAAGATCGCCGGGCTGGATCACAGTTTCCGGCCTTGCATAGGTGAAGTCGGTCCTGGGGCGCTTCACGCCGACGACCGTGACCCCGTATTTGCTGCGCAGGGCGGATTCGGCGAGCGTCTTGTTCAGGCTTTCCTTGGGGGCACGAGTCTTGACGATGGCGAAGCCGTCATCGAACTCGATGAAATCGATCATCTGTCCGGTGACCAGATGCGCCACGCGCTCGCCCATTGCGACCTCGGGATAGATCACATGATGGGCGCCGGTGCGTTCCAGCAGGCGCCCGTGCTTTGCACTGAGGGCCTTGGCCCAGATGTCGGGCACGCCGAGCTCGCTGAGGGCAAGGACGGTCATCAGGCTTGCTTCGATATCGGTGCCGATGGCCACGACGGCCTTGTCGAACTCGGCAACACCGAGCCGGCTCAGCGCGTCCGAGTTGGTAGAGTCGGCCTGAACGACATGCGTGAGGCGACTGGCCCAGGACTGGACTATCGTTCCGTCCTCGTCGATGGCGAGGACCTCGTGGCCCAGCCGTACCAGGGAATCGGCGACGGCACCGCCGAAGCGGCCAAGGCCTATGACAAGAACGCTGCCTGGTGACGGTGCTGCGGATCTTCTAGCCAACTATAGGGCGCTCCTCGGGATATCTGTAGGGTCGTTGCGACCGCTTCAAGGCCAACGCTGTCGCCACGGTGATGGTGCCGACGCGGCCCACGAACATCAGCACGACCAGCGTCAGCTCCGCCGAAGGCGGCAGGCTGGCGGTGATGCCGGTCGACAGGCCCACAGTAGCGAAGGCCGAGATGGTTTCAAACAGCACCTGCTCAAGCGGAAATGCGGTCACCGACAGCAGATGAAGCGTCCCAAGGCCAATGGCCAGCACAGCAAGAAAGACCAGCGTCAGCGCCTGGCGCAGCACATCGACCGAGAAACGGCGGCGAAAGGCGGTGGTATCGGCCTCGCCCCGGATTTCGGCCCACATGGCCAAGGCCAGGATGACAACCGTGGAGACCTTGATGCCACCAGCCGTACCGGCGCTGCCGCCGCCAATGAACATCAGCATGTCGCTGAGCAACAGGGTTTCGGGCCGCATGGCGGCGATATCGACCGAGTTGAAACCGGCCGTGCGGGTCATCACCGAGTGAAACAGGGCGTCGAGGACCCGTTCCGGCAGTGAGAGCAGCGTCAACGAGCCCTCGGCGGCCGATTCATAGGCCAGCACGGCCAGCGTCCCGGTGACGATCAGAACCGCGGTGCCCAGCAGGGTTATCTTGGTGTGCACCGACCATTTCGAGGGTTGCCAGAGCCGGGCCTTGAGATCGGCGAGAACCGGAAAGCCGATGCCGCCAACAATCACCGCCAGCATGACGGGACTGAGGAACAGCCAGTCGTCGGCGAAGCCGATCAGATTGTCCGAATAGGTCGAGAAGCCTGCATTGTTGAAGGCGGAAACCGAGTGGAAGAGCCCGTTCCAGACCGCCACCGGGATGGACTCGCCGTAGTGCCAGTGGAGGCGTGCCGCCAGCAGCACCCAGATCACGAGTTCGATGAGGAGTGTCGCCACTAGGATGAGGCGGAGCACGCTCGTGACATCACCAAGGTGGAGCGTGCGGGTTTCTGCCTGTGCGATCATGCGGGTCCGCAGCCCCAGCCGGCGGCTGATGAGCACGCCCAGCAAGGTACTGCCAGTCATGATGCCGAAACCGCCGACCTGGATCAGGGCCAGGATCACGGCCTGGCCGAAGGGCGTCCAGTAGGTCGGGGTATCCACCACGATAAGGCCGGTGACACATACGGCGGAGGTCGCGGTGAACAGTGCGGTGAGAATATCCGCTCCCCCGGGCCCGACCCTGGCCGCCGGCAGAAGCAGGAGCGCCGTGCCAATGGCAATGGCTGCGAGGAAAGCCAGAGGGACCAGGCGGGCTGGGTGTTGCAGGGACGATCTCAAGCTCGGCCTTCTCGTTCGTGACCGGCGCAGAGAGCGACCGGGTGCGGGGTGACTTTATGCTTTTCTTATGGCCGGGCCAAACCTTCCGGATGGAATTTTTACGCGCGGCGGGAGCATTGCATCGTCTCC
>CBFGPB010000188.1:0-5319 GCA_965650545.1 uncultured Devosia sp.
AACCGGCACCGAGGAACAGCAGGGCCTTGAAGAAGGCATGGGTAAAGAGGTGGAAAACGCCGGCCGAATAGGCGCCGACGCCAAGGGCCACGAACATGTAGCCCAGCTGCGAACAGGTCGAATAGGCGATAACGCGCTTGATGTCGTTCTGCACCAGGCCCACCGCCGCCGCAAAGAAGGCGGTGATGGCGCCAATGACGATGACGACGGTCAGCGCGACGGGCGAGGTTTCAAACAGCGGCGACAGGCGAGCGACCATGAAGACGCCGGCGGTCACCATGGTGGCCGCATGGATCAGCGCCGACACCGGGGTCGGGCCTTCCATGGCGTCGGGGAGCCAGGTGTGCAGCAGGAACTGCGCCGACTTACCCATGGCGCCCATGAAGAGCAGCAGGCAGACGACGGTCATGGCGTCCAGTTCCCAGTTGAGGAACTGGATGACCGGCAGGCCTGTCGAGGCGAATTCGTCGGCAGCGTGGAAGGCGCCGTCGAAGTCGATATGGCCAAGCACGAGGAAGGCACCGAAGATGCCGAGCGCGAAGCCGAAGTCACCGACGCGGTTGACGATGAAGGCCTTCATGGCGGCGGCCGTTGCGGATGGGCGGGTGTACCAGAAGCCGATCAGCAGGTAGGACGCCAGGCCCACACCTTCCCAGCCGAAGAACATCTGCAGGAAGTTGTCGGCGGTCACCAGCATGAGCATGGCGAAGGTGAAGAGCGAGAGATAGGCGAAGAAGCGCGAACGATGCGGATCTTCGTGCATGTAGCCGATGGAATAGACGTGCACGAGCGCCGACACGGTGTTGACCACGACCAGCATGACCGCAGTCAGCGTGTCGACACGCAGGATCCAGCGCAGGTCCATGTCGCCGACCTGGATCCAGCGCATAACCTCGACCTTGAGCACGGCCGCATGGCCATCGCCCACGGCGCCGACCAGGCCATCACCGAAGGCGACGGGGATGAACACGACCCAGCTCAGCACCGCTGCGATCAGCAGCAGGCCGGTGGTGATAAACTCGCTTGGCCTATGGCCGATCTGGCGGCCGAGAAGGCCGGCCACAAGCGCCCCGATGAGGGGCAGGAAAACAATCGCCTGAATGATCATAGCGGTGCTCTTAGCCCTTCATCAGATTGACGTCTTCAACCGCGATGGAGCCACGGTTGCGATAGAAGATGACGAGGATGGCGAGGCCAATGGCGGCCTCGGCGGCAGCCACGGTGAGGATCATCAGCGCGAAGACCTGGCCCTGCAGGTCCTGCAGGTGTGCGCTGAAAGCCACCAGATTGAGATTGACGGCCAGCAGGATCAGTTCCACCGACATCAGGATGACGATGACGTTCTTGCGGTTGATGAAGATGCCGAACACGCCCAGCGTGAACAGGATTGCCGCTACGGTCAGGTAATGACCGAGCCCGATTTCCAGACCCATAGTAACCCCCTATAGCCCCTGACCGCTCTTGACCTTGACATTACGCACCGTCTCGCTGGGCTTGCGCCCAAGCTGCGCGGCGGTGCTCTGCCGCTTGATGCCCGTCCGGTGGCGCAGCGTCAGCACGATGGCGCCGATCATGGCGACCAGCAGCACGGCGGCAGCACCCTGGAACAGGAAGACGTAGCGCGTGTAGAGCACCTGCCCCAACGCGCGGGTATTGTCGACCGTGGCGTCGATCGGCAGGCCACCCGCCCCGACCACATCGGGCGCGATGACGAAGCTGCCGGCCACCAGCAGAAGCTCGAGGAACAGGATGCCACCGACGACCATGCCGATGGGCGCATAGGCGAGCAGCCCGGACTTGAGCTCCGCGAAGTCGACGTCGAGCATCATGACGATGAAGAGGAACAGCACCGCCACGGCGCCGACATAGACCACGATCAGCAAGAGGGCGAGGAACTCGGCCCCGGCCAGCATGAACAGACCCGCAGCGTTGACGAAGGCCAGGATCAGGAACAGCACGGCATGCACGGGATTGCGCGCCGAGATGACCATGAAGGCCGACGCCACGGTGATGGCAGCGAAAACGTAGAAGAAGAACAGCGGAAGGGTCATGCTCTTCCCTCGTTAGCGGTAGGGCGCGTCGGCAGCCAGGTTGGCCGCGATTTCACGCTCCCAACGGTCGCCATTGCTGAGGAGCTTTTCCTTGGAGAAGTAGAGCTCTTCGCGCGTTTCAGTTGCAAATTCGAAGTTCGGGCCTTCGACGATGGCGTCCACCGGGCAGGCTTCCTGGCAGAAGCCGCAATAGATGCACTTCACCATGTCGATGTCGTAGCGCACCGTACGGCGGGTGCCGTCATTCTGGCGCGGGCCGGCTTCGATGGTGATGGCCTGGGCCGGGCAGATGGCTTCGCAGAGCTTGCAGGCAAAGCAGAGCTCTTCGCCATTGGGATAGCGGCGCAGGGCATGCTCGCCCCGGAAACGCGGTGATACCGGGCCCTTTTCGAAGGGATAGTTGATAGTCGGCTTGGGGCCGAAGAAATAGCGCATGGCCAGGAAGAAGGCCGATACGAATTCACGCAATAGCAGCGTGTTGACGATCTGTCCGGCGCGCATCAGGCAACTCCCCCGTGCCAGCCCCAACCCGTGAGCTGGAGAACGAAAGCGACGATCACGACCATGATCAGCGAGAGCGGCAGGAACAGCTTCCAGCCGATCCGCATGAGCTGGTCGTAGCGGTAGCGCGGCACGATGGCCTTTGCCATGGCGAACATGAAGAAGACGAGACTTACCTTGATGAAGAACCAGATCAGCCCGGGAATCCAGGTGAAGGGGGGCAGATCGATCGGCGCGGCCCAGCCGCCCAGGAAGAGGACGGTGGTCATGGCGCACATGAGCAGGATGGAGATGTACTCGCCCAGCATGAACAGCAGGTAGGGCGTAGCCGAATATTCGGTCATGAAGCCGGCGACCAGCTCGGATTCACCCTCGACCATATCAAAGGGCGGGCGGTTGGTTTCGGCGAGGGCCGAAATGTAGAACACCACGAACATCGGGAAGAGCGGCAGCCAGAACCAGTTGAGGAAGCTGAGCCACGGCACGCCCAAGGCATGGGCGAGGCCCATTTCGCGTTGCGCGACCACAATGTCGTTGAGGTTCAGCGACCCCACGCAAAGCAGCACGGTGATGATCACGAGGCCGATCGAGACTTCGTAGGAAACCATCTGCGCGGCCGAACGAAGCGAGCCGAGGAAGGGATATTTCGAGTTCGAGGCCCAGCCACCGATGATGACGCCATAGACGCCGAGCGAGGAAATACCGAGCAGGTAGAGAATACCCACATTGATATTGGCCATGGCCCAGCCATCGCTGACCGGCACGACGGCCCAGCCGGCAAGGGCCAGGGTGGCGGTGATCAGCGGCGCGGCCAGGAACAGCACCTTGTCGGCACCAGCCGGGATGACGGCTTCCTTGAAGACGAATTTCAGCAAGTCGGCAAAGGATTGCAGCAGGCCGAAGGGGCCGACCACGTTGGGACCGCGGCGCATCTGCACGGCAGCCCAGACCTTGCGGTCACCCAGGAGGATGAAGGCGGTGAAGATCAAGAGGCCAACGAGCAGCGCCAGGGCCTTGTAGACAAAGCCGATCTGCGTCCCCCAGCCGAGGACCGGGATACCCAGGAGGTAGTCGAGGGCAGCGAGAATAAAGTCCATTGTGCTCCCCTACTCCGCGGCCTGCTTGAGGCCCGCGGCCATCTGGGCGCATTCGGCCATGGTGGCCGAGGCCCGGGCAATCGGATTGCTGAGATAGAAGTCGGAAACCAGCGACACGAAGGGCGCCGACTTGGTCTTGATGGCGGCCTTGCCCAGCTTGGCAACATCGGAAACCGAACCGGGGGCGATTTCATCGATGCGGGCCAGATGCGGGAATTCCGCATAGAGCGCGGCGCGCAGCTGGGCGAGCGAATTGTAAGGCAGCGGCTGGCCGATGGCACCGGACAGTGCCCGGATGATGGCCCAGTCTTCCTTGGCGTCGCCCGGGGGGAACACGGCGCGGGCGGTGACCTGAACGCGGCCCTCGGTGTTCACATAGGTGCCCGACTTTTCGGTATAGGTCGCGCCCGGCAGGATGACGTCGGCGCGATGGGCGCCCTTGTCGCCGTGCGAGCCGATATAGACGACGAAGGCCTTGCCCATGGCGGACATATCGTATTCGTCGGCGCCGAGCAGGAAGAGAACGTCGAGCTCGCCCTTGCCGGCCAGAGCAATCTGGTCGGCCGAGCAGACGCCGCCATCATGCGGTACGAAGCCGATATCGAGACCACCGACGCGGCTGGCCGCATTGTGCAGCAGCGCAAAGCCGTTCCAGCCTTCTTCGACATTGGCGCCGGTTGCCAGCTTGGCGGCGAGCGCGATGGTGTCGCGGCCGGCCTGCTTGCCGAGCGAAGCATGCGAAACCGCGCCCTCGCCCACGATGATCAGCGGGCGCTTGGCGTTCTTGAGGGTTTCTGCGAAGGCACCATTCCCCGCAGCCAGGTTGGCCAGGGTGTCGAAGCCATTGCCGAGATGCTCGTAGCCATAGGTGAGGTCGACCTGCTCTCCGATCACGGCGATGGGCAGGTTGGTGGCGCGCCAGGTCTTGCGGATGCGGGCGTTGATCAGCGCCGCTTCCTTGCGCGGATTGGTGCCGATGATGAGGATGGCGTCGGCCTGTTCGATCCCGGCAATGGTCGGGTTGAAGATATAGGCCGAGCGCGGCATGGACGGGTCGATGCCCGACATGGCCGGACGCACATCGGTCATGCCCGAGCCGATCGAGGTGAGCAGGCCCTTGAGGGCATACATTTCCTCGACGGCAGCCAGGTCACCGGCAATGGCGCCGACCTTGTTGCCAGCCTTCTTGATTCTGGCGGCGACGGCGGCGAGGGCCTCATCCCAGCTCGCGGGCTGGAGCTTGCCGGACTTGCGCACATAGGGGCGATCGAGCCGCTGGCTCTTCAGACCATCCCAGATGAAGCGGGTCTTGTCCGAAATCCATTCTTCGTTGATGGCCTCGTTGATGCGCGGCAGCACGCGCATGACTTCGCGGCCACGGCTGTCGACGCGGATGGCCGAGCCGACCGCATCCATCACGTCGATGCTCTCGGTCTTGGTCAGCTCCCACGGACGAGCGTGGAATTCGTAGGGCTTGGAGGTCAGCGCACCAACCGGGCAAAGGTCGATGACATTGCCCTGAAGTTCGCTGGTCAGCGCGCGTTCCAGATAGGGCGTGATCTCGGCGTCTTCGCCGCGGCCAAGCAGGCCCAGCTCGGAAATGCCGGCGACCTCGGTGGTGAAGCGGACGCAGCGCGTGCAGTGGATGCAGCGGTTCATCGAGGTCTTGA
>CBFGPB010000189.1:0-5300 GCA_965650545.1 uncultured Devosia sp.
ATCTGGCATGAAACTTGCCCTGTGCCCAAAATTGAGTCATGGTCCGGCTTGGGAAGCAGCCGCTCGCGGCTGAAAGACAAGTTTGCAAGGGCCTTTAACGCATGGCGCTGTCGCCACGGCTGGAGTTTCGTCAGTCTCAAACCCTGACCCTGACACCGCAGCTGATGCAGTCCATCCGGCTGCTGCAGCTCAGCCATCTTGAACTTAACGACTTCGTCGATACCGAATTGCTGCGCAATCCGCTGCTCGAGCGCGAGGAGGGAGGTGGCGATGAGGCCGCGTCCGCCGAGCCCGATCGCGTGCCGGTCGAAATGAGCGCCTATGAGGATACGGTCACCTCGGGGGAGCGCACCAAGGACGCCGCCGAAATCGCCGAGGGCTATGACACGGCGGTCGAAAATGTCTTCCCCGATGCCGGTCCCGCCGAGCAGGCCATGGTCTCGGGCCCCGATCGCAATGGCAGTTTCGAGGGCGGTGAGGCGCCTGATCTCGACCAGTTCGTCGCCAGCCGCCCGCGCCTTTCCGATCATCTCGAAGCCCAGGCGCATATGCTGCTGCGCACCCCGGCCGATCGCCTGATCGCCCAGCATCTCATCGATGGGCTCAATGAGGCCGGCTATCTCGTGGTCGAGCTTGCGGCCATTGCCGATCTGCTGGGGGCTGAGCTCGCCGATGTCGAAGCGGTGCTGGGCGTGCTCCAGACCTGCGACCCGGCCGGCATCTTTGCCCGCAATGTTGCCGAATGCCTCGCCATCCAGCTGCGCGAGCGCGACCGGTTCGATCCGATCATGCAGAAGCTGATCGCCAATCTC
This sequence comes from uncultured Devosia sp., assembly GCA_965650545.1. GTDB lineage: Bacteria > Pseudomonadota > Alphaproteobacteria > Rhizobiales > Devosiaceae > Devosia. The sequence continues at coordinate 813 of CBFGPB010000189.1, forward strand.
GATCTGCTCGCCGAGCACAATATGCCGGCTCTGCTCAAGGCCGTGGGCTGTGACCGCGAGGACTTGGCCGACATGCTGGCCGAGTTGCGCCTGCTCGACCCCAAGCCGGGCCTGGCTTTTGACAGCGCGCCGGTCGAGGCCGTCGTGCCCGATGTCTTCGTGCGGCCCGGCCCCGATGGCGGCTGGCAAATCGAGCTCAATACGGAAGTCCTGCCGCGGGTCCTGGTCAACCGCGTCTATTATGCGACGGTCACCAAGAAGACCCGCGACGCGGCCGAAAAGAGCTTCCTTTCCGATTGCCTCAACACCGCCAACTGGCTGACCAAGAGTCTCGACCAGCGGGCCCAGACCATCACCAAGGTCGCCGCCGAGATCGTCCGCCAGCAGGATGGCTTCCTCACCCACGGCGTGGCGCATCTGAAGCCCATGACATTGAAGACCGTGGCGGAAGCCATAGACATGCATGAATCGACGGTGAGCCGGGTCACGTCGAACAAATACATGGCGACGCCCCGCGGCCTTTATGAGATGAAATACTTCTTCACCACGGCCATTGCCTCTGCCGATGGTGGTGGCGATCACTCGGCCGAAGCCGTGCGCCACCGCATCAAGCAATTGATCGATGCCGAGCCGGCCAATGACATCCTCTCCGATGACACGATTGCCGAAATGCTGCGCAAGGAGCAGGGGATCGATGTGGCGCGCCGCACCGTTGCCAAATATCGCGAGGGGATGAACATCCCGTCCTCGGTGATCCGCCGGCGCCAGAAGAAGGCCTTCGAGGCGGCGGCGCGCAGCGCTTGAAACGTCCCGACAGAACAGGCGTGATTCACGGCGCGCTAACGGTAAGTGGCAGGCTTGTGGCTGTCACCTGCTTATTCGCGCCTCCCCTTTCAGTTGCGCATGGACAGGCTCCCTTTGCCGGGTCTAGCATCTCGATAGTCGACTTCCCACATCAGGGAGGTCGGCAGACGCAGATCCGGTAAAGCCGGGAGCGGCTTTTCGGGACTCTCGCGTCGTGCCCAACGACCGAAAGGAACAAGAGCCATGACCCTACGCGTATCGGGAAAAAACATGGATGTCGGCGATGCCCTGAGGGGCAAGGCGGAGGAACACTTCGCTTCCGTTGTCGGAAAATACTTCGACGGCGGCTATGACGGACATCTCACCCTGACACCGGACGGCATCGGTTATCGCGCCGATTGCGTTGTGCATCTGGATTCGGGCGCCGTGCTGCAGGCCAGCGCCCAGGCCGGCGATGCCACCAGCGCATTTGAAGTCATGGCGCTCAACATTGAAAAACGCCTGCGCCGCTACAACCGCAAGCTCAAGCAGCACCGCAAGGGCAATGGTGTCAACGGCGTCGATGGCGTGACGGCGCAATACACGGTCTTCGGTGCGTCCGACGAACTGGACGAGCTTGACGAGGACTATGCGCCCCCCGTCATTGCCGAAACCACCAAAAGCCTTCGGCAGATGAGTGTCGAAGAGGCCGTGATGGAGCTCGATTTCTCTGGACAACAGGTCGTGATGTTCCGCCATGCTGGACATGGCGGCCTGAATGTGGTCTACCGCCGCGCAGATGGCAATATTGGCTGGATCGATCCGGCCCTGGGCGCCAATTGAACGGCGTGCCCGACGCCAAGACGCTAGGTAGATCCTAAGGCAGATTTATGGAATTGGCCGACATTCTGGCGGAGCATGCGGTGCTGACTTGCACTGGCGTGGTCAATAAACGTCAGCTCTTTGAAATTCTTGCGCAAAAGGCCGCAGAACTGACCGATTTTCCCGAGCAGCAGATCCTTGCGACCCTCATGGGTCGCGAGGAGCTGGGGTCGACCGGTCTGGGCAACGGCATTGCCATTCCTCATGGCAAGATCCAGGGCCTGAAGGGCGTTACGGCGGTCTTCGCCCGGCTCGATTCCCCCATCGACTTCGACGCGGTGGACGATCAACCGGTCGACCTTGTGGTCATGCTCCTGGCCCCCGTGGGGGCCGGCGCCGACCACTTGAAGGCGCTGTCGCGGGTTGCGCGGCTGCTCCGCACCGAAACGGTCACCGACAGCCTGCGGGCCGAAACCGACCCGCGGCGGCTGCATGCCATCCTGACCGCGCCGGTGGAAAGCACCTACGCGGCCTGATCGAAGTCGCCAGCCAACAAGCAAAAACCCCCGCAGCCGCGCTGCGGGGGTTTTGTCATTCTTCGATCAGCCCGACGCTAGTGAAGCGTTGCGACCCCGATATTCTGGTCGCCCAGCCACTCGGTCACCGCCTCGGCCGTGTCCGCCACCATCAGTGGCGTGCCATCGGCGGACATCACCAGCTGGTACTGGGTGGCCCCGTCGAATTCGGCATCGCGGATCATGGTCGAGAGCACGAGGCCCGAAACCGGCTTCACATAGGCCACCGCATCGCCCCCCAGCGCAGCGAATTGCGCGCGCGTCAGGTGCCGGAGCGGATTGGCGTCATTGAGGGCGCCTTCAGAATTGCGTTTGTCCATCATGGTTCGGCCCTTTCTTTGTTCTCTTCCTCACAAGGAGCGAATGTCGATCTGTCGGGCGATTTTGGGCGCCTTGGGGCGCTCAAGAGTAATAACGAGCATACCATGCCCCAGAGTTGCATCTTTGACTTCCATGCCATCGGCGAGAAGAAAGCTGCGCTGGAACTGGCGGGCTGCAATGCCGCGATGCAGGAAGTCCCGGCCCGGTTCGTCGGCCTGCCGGCCGCGCACCATGAGCTGGTTGTCTTCCACGCTGACCTCGAGGTCGGTGCGGGCAAAACCCGCCACCGCGATCGAGATCAGGAACCTTTCGGCCCCGTTTTCGCCCACGGATCGCTCGATATTGTAAGGCGGATAGCCCTCGGCCGACCGGGCCAGCCGGTCGATGCGCTCCTCGAAACTGTCAAAGCCGAGGAGAAAGGGGGCCGAAAACACGGAAATACGCGACATCCTGATCCGTCCTTGAACATCAAGCAACGTGCGGCGGTCGACCCGATTGCTGTGGCATCGCCCGCCTGAGCCAGATATGGGTCAGGCAGATCAAAGGTTCAAGCCACCGACGCTGCCAAAGGATCACGCATGACCCAGACCGTCGCCATCATCACACCGGCCTACAAGGCCCAGTCCACTCTGGCGGCAACTGTCCGCAGCGTCCTCGACCAGAGCCATGCCGATTGGCAGCATTGGATCGTCGCCGACGATGGCTTCGATTATGCCGCCTTTCTCGTTGAACAGGGGCTGAACGATCCTCGGCAGGTGTTCTTGACAAGTGGCGGCGTGGGCCGTGGCGCCTCGGTCACGCGCAATGTGGCGCTCGAACGGCTCGAAACCCCATATGCCGCCATCCTTGATGCCGACGACCGGCTGAAACCGCAGAAGCTGGAAAGGGCCGTCGCCGCTCTGGCGGAATTTGGCATCGTCACCACGGCGCTCGATGTCATGACCGAGGATTTCCAGCACCTGCGCTTTGTTGGCGACGGCGCCAACCGCGTGCTGACGCCCGGCGAACACAAATGGGTGAACCTCTCCATGGATGCGCAAGTGGTCTGGGACCGGCGGCGCGGTGACGGTCGCTTCGACCCCACCATGAGCAATATGACCGATCTCGAATTCCTGCTGCAGCTCTACCGGACCATTCCCGAGAGTTTCCATATCGGCGAACCGCTGCACGACTACGTCAAGCGCGCCGGCTCGATGAGCAATGCCAAGGACGTCACGGCCGGCATGATCGCATCCAAAGAGGAAATCCACCGCCGGCTGCTGGGCGGACATTATGGGCTCTCCGAGGAGAACGTCGCCGGCCTGGTCGGCTTCCTCAATGTCTCGATCCAGGCCGAAGCCGCTTACGGCGCCGCCATGGCCGCCCGGCCGGGCCTGCTGTTCGAGGATCACATTGAACCCATGCTGGCCCAGGCGCGGCAATAGTGCCGGGCGGGCCTTGCCTTGCCCGGGGATTCCCCCTATAGAGCGCCATCTCCGGACCGCCCGGCCAAAAGGCATGCCGTGGCGGTTCTTGAAAGCGATAGGCCCAAAAGCCTGTTCCAAGACCAATAAGGACCCGCAAAATGCCCAAGATGAAGACCAAGTCCGGCGCCAAGAAGCGTTTCAGCTTCACCGCCTCGGGTAAGGTGAAGGCCGGCGTTGCCGGCAAGCGCCACCGCCTGATCAGCCACAACGCCAAGTACATCCGCACCAACCGCGGCACCAAGATCCTGTCCAAGGGCGACGAGGGTCTGGTGAAGTGGTACATGCCGTACAACCGCTAAGCTGGAAGGACACTGAACTATGGCACGCGTAAAGAGAGGCGTAACCGCCCACGCCCGTCACAAGAAGGTCTTGAAGGCCGCCGAGGGCTATTATGGCCGTCGTAAATCCACGATCCGTATCGCCAAGCAGGCCGTCGAAAAGGCCGGCCAGTACGCGTATCGCGATCGTCGCGTCAAGAAGCGCAACTTCCGCGCTCTCTGGATCCAGCGCATCAACGCCGC
>CBFGPB010000190.1:0-5297 GCA_965650545.1 uncultured Devosia sp.
AGCGCCACCAATTGCCCGCTCGACCATTCGATCAGCCCGGCAATGTCGAGTTCGAGCAGCAGCACCTGCATGACATTGGGCGCAATCGCCGTCTGCGCGATCAATTCGTCCACGCCGACCGGCGTTGAACTGAGCGCCTCCAGCACCTTGCCCCGATCATCCGCGGCCGGCTCGACTTCATGGCCGATATCCCCATCGGGCAGCCACTCCGGGTCGAACAAGGCGCTGCGCGCCGGATCGGCGCTGCCGATCACCTCGATGATGTCCTCGGCATTGGTCACCAGCTTGGCGCCCTGCTGAATGAGGAGGTTTCCGCCTTCCGCCCGCGGATCGAGCGGGGAACCGGGCACCGCGAAAACGTCGCGATTCTGCTCCAGCGCCAGACGCGCCGTGATCAGCGACCCGCTCCGTTTGGCCGCCTCGACCACCACCACGCCGAGTGACAGTCCTGAAACCAGCCGGTTACGCCTTGGGAAGTCACGGGCGCGCGGCTCCCAGCCCAGCGGCATTTCGGTGAGCAGCGCCCCGCCATTATCGAGAATGTCATGCGCCAGCGGAATATTCTCGTCCGGATAGATGCGATCGAGGCCGCCCGCCAGCACCGCAATCGTGCCCGTGCCAAGGCTCGCACGATGCGCTGCCGCATCGATTCCCCGCGCCAGCCCGGAAACCACGGTATAGCCGCGCTCGCCAAGATCCCCTGCCAGGAGCCTCGTCATCTTGATGCCGGCGGTGGAGGCATTGCGTGCCCCCACAATGCCCACCGTCCGCTTCCAGTCCAGCCGGTCCCCGCCGGCCAGGGTGATCAGCGGCGGCGCACCTGCAATATGCAGCAGGTGGGCGGGATAGTCGGCTTCGCCCTGCGCCACCAGCCGCGCACCGTAGCGGACGAGGCCTGCAACTTCGTCTTCGGCGCGAGCCAGAGTGATCGGCTGCATCGGCCGGCCGGCCTTGCGACTCAGCGCGGGCAACGCCTCAAGCGCCGCCTCGGCTGAGCCGAACCGGCTCAATAGCTGGCGGAAGGTTACCGGGCCGATATTGTCCGTGCGAATGAGCCGGAGCCAGGCGAGGCGCTGGGCCGATGTGAGCGTCGTGGTCACCCGGCCCTGCTCCATCATCCGGCCTTCTTGCTGCCGCCGATGGTCGGTTCGGTCCCCTTGAGCAGCCGTCCGATATTCTCCCGATGCTGGAAGAACAACAGCAGCGCCAGCCCGGCCACGACCAGGGCCAGCCGCTCTCCCGAGAACACGTAGGCAAAGATTGGCGCCGTCGCCGCTGCCGTCAGGGCCGCCAGCGAGGAAATCTTGCGCGTGAAGGCGATCAGCAGCCACACGGCGCAGAAGATCAGCCCCACCGGCCAGCTCAGCGCCAGCGTCGAGCCGATCATCACCGCGACGCCCTTGCCGCCCTTGAAGTTGAGCCAGACCGGGAAGCAATGCCCGAGGAAGGCGCCGATCGCCGCCAGCCTTGCTGCGTCCTCGCCCCAGAAATAGCGTGCGAGCAGAATCGGTGCGACCGCCTTGAGCGCGTCGAGCACCAGGGTGGCTGCGGCCACCTTTTTGTTGCCCGTGCGCAGGACATTGGTTGCCCCGATATTGCCCGAGCCGATCTTGCGGATATCGCCCAGGCCTGCAGCCTGGGTCAGGATGAGGCCGAAGGGGATCGAACCCGAGAGGTAACCGAGCACCAGGGCAAGGATCAGGGTGACAATTTCGGCTGGCATGCAGGCCCCCTCAACTTCTTGTTGCGCCAAGGGATAGCCTCTCGGCACGTCCGCTAACAAGGGGGCGGCACCGATTGCACACCGCCCTTTCGTCCGGCCGGTTTGGCAAACCCCGGCCAATCCCCTACATAGGGAGCGACTATTCAGAACGCGATTTCATGGCCAAGCCCCCTACTTCCAAGACCTCAAAGCCCAAGAACACCTCCGGTCCCAAGCGCCCGCGCCTGCCGGTCGCCGACCGCCTGCCATCACGTGAGCAGCTGCTCGAAGCCCTGGCCCAGGAGGACGACATCAAGGGCAAGCGCGACCTGGCCAAAGTCTTCGGCATTCGCGGTGATCTACGGCGTCCCTTCAAGGCCATGCTGGCCGAGCTTGAGGGCGAAGGCGTCATTACGCGCACCCGCAAGGCGCTGCGCCGCACGGCCGCCCTGCCCCATGTCACGGTCCTCGACATTCCCTCCGACGCCGACCCGGACAATCTCCATGCCTTCCCGGCCCAATGGAACCCGGAAGAAGGCGAAATGCCGCGCGTCCGCGTGCTGACCGGCCCGCATGCCCGCGTGGTCCCCGCGCCCGGCGACCGCATCCTCGCCCGCATCGATGCCGGCGAAGACGCCATCCCCAACTACACTGCCAAGCCGATGAAGGTGCTCGACAAGCCCCGTCGCGCCCAGATCGGCATCGTCCGCAAGGACGAGGACGGCGCCCGCCTCATTCCGGTCGACCGCAAGCAGAAGGAAATGCGCATCGCCTTGGGCGATCTCGGCGAGGCCCGGGACGGCGATCTCGTCGAGGTCGAGGTGATCTTCTCCGGGCGCCTGATGATCCCTCGTGCCAAAGTCACAAAGGTCGTCGGCAATCCCAATTCCGAAGGCGCGGTTTCGCTTATCGCCATCCACAATCTCGAAATCCCTCACGTCTTCCCGCAAAGCGTCATCCGCGAGGCGGAAGAGGCCAAGGAAGCCACGCTCAAGGGTCGCGAAGACTGGCGCGACCTGCCGCTGATCACCATCGATCCGGCCGACGCCAAGGACCATGACGACGCGGTCCATGCTGCCCCCGACGAGGACCCGAACAACAAGGGCGGCTTTGTCGTCACCGTCGCCATTGCCGACGTCGCCGCCTATGTCCGCCCCGGCTCTGCGCTGGACCGCGAGGCCTATATCCGCGGCAATTCGGTCTATTTCCCCGACCGGGTCGTCCCCATGCTGCCCGAGCGCATCTCCAACGAACTGTGTTCCCTGAAGGAAGGCGTGCCGCGCGCGGCTCTGGCCGTGCGCATGGTTATGGGTGCCGATGGCCGCAAGAAAAGCCACAGCTTCCATCGCATCCTGATGCGTTCGGCCGCCAAACTGTCCTACCAGCAGGCCCAGGCCGCCATTGATGGCAATCCCGACGACCAGACCGGCCCGCTGCTCGACCCGATCCTGCGGCCCTTATGGGACGCCTATGCCGCCATGGCGACAGCCCGTGACCACCGCGGCCCGCTCGATCTCGACCTGCCCGAGCGCAAGATCCTGCTCGACGAAAAGGGCATGGTCCGCGACATCCACCTTCCAGAGCGCCTCGAAGCCCATCGCCTCATCGAGGAAATGATGATCGCCGCCAACGTCGCGGCCGCCGAGACGCTGGAGCAAAAACGCAGCGAACTGCTGTACCGCGTTCACGACGAGCCCTCGTCGGAAAAGCTGCAAGCCCTGCGCGAATTCCTTGGTTCGCTCGACATCGCCGTCAAGAAATCCGACAGCGTCCGCGCGTCCGATTTCAACGGCATCCTCGGCCAGGCTCGCAAGGCCGGCAATATCGAGCAGGTCAGCGAAATGGTGCTCCGCTCGCAGGCCCAGGCCGAATATGCTGCCGAGAACTACGGCCATTTCGGCCTTAACCTCGATCGCTACGCCCACTTCACCTCGCCCATCCGCCGCTATGCCGACCTCATCGTGCATCGCGCCCTGGTGCGGGCCCTGGGCCTGGGCGACGACGGCCTTACGGACCAGGAAGCGGCCAAGCTCCCAGGCATCGCCCAGCATATTTCCGCCACCGAGCGTCGCGCCATGCTGGCCGAGCGTGAAACCTCGGATCGCCTCTTGGCGCAATTCCTTGCCGAACGCATCGGCGCGCGCTTCATGGGTCGCATTTCGGGCATGACCAAATCAGGTCTCTTCATCCGCCTGCTCGAGACCGGCGCCGATGGTTTCATTCCTGCTTCCACGCTGGGACAGGACTATTATCGCTTCGTCGAGGAGCGGCAGGCCATGATTGGTGAGCGGACCGGTGAAACCTTTACCCTGGGGGACCGCGTTGAGGTCCGCCTGCTCGAAGCCGCACCGGTAGCCGGCGCGTTACGTTTTGAGCTTTTGTCCGAGGGCAAGCGCGGCAATCCGCCATCTGGCAAACGCTTGCGCCGGGGTCCATCTAGGAGCTTCGGCCCCAGGAGTTCAAAAGGCTCGGGCCGGAGAAAGAGATAGCTGATGATCGATCAGGCCAAGGCTCTCGATGAGCGAAATGTGGCTCAAGCCATGTGGCGCGGCACGCTCTGCCGCTGCCCCCATTGCGGCCAGGGCAAGATGTTCCGCGGCTACCTTAAGGTTGCCGATGAGTGCAATGTCTGTGGTGAAGAATTGAAGCATCACCGCGCTGACGACTTCCCGCCCTATGTCGCCATCGTCATCGTCGGGCACATCATCATCTTCCTGATGCTGCACATGGAAATGGCCTACCACGTCCAGCCGATCACTCACGTGCTCATTGCCGTGCCGCTGGCCATCATCCTGCCGCTCCTCATGCTGCCCTCCATCAAGGGCGCCATTGTCGGGCTGCAATGGGCGACACGCATGTACGCTTTCGGAACCGGGCAGAGAGACTGAAGCCCGGTCAGGCAAATCGGCTTCCGGGCGCCGACGTTACGAGGTCTTTGGGTCGAAAGCGCAATGCGGACCATTCCTCGTCAATGGCCACCTGGCGCACCGGCCGCCAACCAGCTTCACCGAGGGCATCCCAGCCGGTATCACGATTGAGACCGGCAGCTTTCGCCGCAGCACCCTTGCGATAGGCCACCCAGAGCAATCCATCCGGCGGCATTTCCTTGAGGATTCGCGGCACCAGCGCGGGCACCTCCGCGGGCGACTCGAAGAAAGCCAGCACGCCATCGTACGCATCCTTCTCGTGTACGATCTCGACCTCGGCGCCGGCTGACAGCTCCTCGGCCAGGGCGCGAGGCACATTGATCAGCCAGAGCTTTGCGCCGGCCTTGACCTGGAGCTTGTGCAGCAATTCGGTCGGTGCGGTCATCTTGTGCCTCCCCTGGCCCATGCTATCTCTTGACAACGGCCTGCAAATCCGTAGGTTGCGCGCAAATTCCGGCGCTGCCCCGTTTGCAGCGCCTTTCCGTTTGTGAAGGACACTATCATGGCCAAGGCCGCCACCATCAAGATCAAGCTCGTCTCGACGGCCGACACCGGCTTCTTCTACGTGACCAAGAAGAACGCCCGTACCCAGACTGAAAAGCTGGCCTTCAAGAAGTACGACCCGGTCGTGCGCAAGCATGTCGAATTCAAGGAAGCCAAGATCAAGT
>CBFGPB010000191.1:0-5296 GCA_965650545.1 uncultured Devosia sp.
CCGCCCCGACCGCCATGGTCAGGCCGATGCACAAGGCGCCAATACTCGTTACCAGACGCGCGCTTTTCAGTGGTCTATCCCGCCCTTTTACGCATGCAACCAAACCGGGCTGCACACGATATTGCCGCATGGGCAGAAAGATTGCGTTAATCCTTCCGGCCACCCCGCCCAAAGGGCGAAGATTTCATGGCGAGTTTAGGGCGGGTGGCAAAGACAGGCCAGTCTTTGCGTTGATAGTGCGGGATTTTGATCGGCAAGGCGTGGCCGATGGGCCACGCACCCCCACCCTTGATCCCTCCCCACAAGGGGGAGGGAGACGATGAACACCGGCATCGCAACCTGCGCCTCCCTCCCCTTGATGGGGAGGGACCGAGGGTGGGGTGGCGGTCGAGCACCGACCCGAACTGCCCTACTCCCTCGCCAACGCCTCGACCGGGTCAAGCCGCGCTGCCGAGCGGGCGGGCATGAAGCCGAAGATCACGCCGATCAGGCTGGCCGAGACAATGGCCACGATGATGGATTCGGTCGAATAGGCCAGCCGCGCGCCCGAGACCATGGCCTGGAGGCCTGCGCCCAGGGCAAAGCTCAGCGCCACGCCCGCCGCGCCACCGGCAAAGCAGACCAGGATCGCCTCGATCAGGAACTGCCGCAGGATATCGCTGCGCCGTGCCCCCACTGCCATGCGGATGCCGATTTCCTTGGTCCGCTCGGAAACCGAGACCAGCATGATGTTCATGACCCCGATGCCGCCAACCACCAGCGAGATGACCGCGATGGTGGAAATCAGCAGGGTCAGCGTTGCCGTCGTCGACTGGATGGTCTCGCGGATCGTGTCGGTGTTCTGGAGGAAAAAGTCCTCAGTGCCGCCATGCAACCGGGTCAGGAGCTCGGTGATCTCCGCTTCGGCCTGCTCCGTGTCGTAATCGTCCGCAACGCGCACGGCGATGGCATTGAGCCAGCTCTGCCCGAGAATGCGGCTCATGGCCGATGTATAGGGCACATAGACATTGGCATTGTTGCCGCCCGGTCCGAAGCCGGTGGAGTTGGCGACGACGCCGATGATCCGCACCGGCACCCTGCCCAGCATGATGACCTGGCCGATCGGGTCCTCGCCATTGGTGAAGATGGCATTGACCGCCGTCTGGTCGATCACCGCTTCCTGTGCCATGGCTTCGATACCGCCGGCGCCGAAGCCGGAGCCGGCCGTGAAGGTGCGGCCATTGACCTGGAAATAGTCGGCGCCTACCCCCGTGATCGAAACGCTGGTGGCGGTATTGCGATAGAGCGCGGTGGCGTTGGAGCTGACCTGCGGCGTGACGCTGTCGGCATAGGGCTGCCCAGCCAGCGCCTCGGCATCGCTAGGGCGCAGCGTCCGCACCCGGCCCGAACGCATGTCGCCAAAGCCGGAGCCCGGATAGACGTTGATCGTGTTGGTGCCGATGGACGAGATGTTTTCGAGCACCGTCTGCTGGCTGCCCTGCCCCAAAGCCACCACCGACACCACCGAGGCAATGCCAATGATGATGCCGAGCATGGTGAGGAAGGTGCGAAGCTTGTGCGCACCCATGGCCCGCAGCGCCATGCGCAGCGCTTCGCCGGTGCGGTCCAGCCCGCGCCGCCAGCTTGCCGCCGTCTTGATCTCGGCGGTCGAGGCCGCGATGCGGCGCGGCTCGACCGTATGGCGATCGGCGACGATCTCGCCATCGGCAATCTCGATCACCCGTTCGGCCTGCGCCGCGATCTGCGGATCGTGAGTGACGATGATGATCGTGTGCCCGTCGGCATGCAGCTCCTTAAGGAGAGCCATCAATTCCTTGCCGGAGCGCGAATCGAGCGCACCGGTGGGTTCGTCGGCAAGGATCACCTCGCCGCCATTCATCAGTGCGCGCGCCACACTGACCCGCTGCTGCTGGCCGCCCGAAAGCGCGTTGGGACGATGGTCGAGGCGCTCGCCCAGCCCCAGCCGGGTGAGGAGCGAAATGGCCCGTTCGCGCCGCGCCCTGGCATCGGCGCCGGCATAGACCGCCGGCACTTCCACATTCTCGACTGCATCCAGATCAGGCAGCAGCTGGTATCGCTGGAAGATGAAGCCGAAATGCTCGCGCCGCAGGGCCGCGAGCTGGTCAGCATCGAGCTTGCTGACATCCTTGCCGGCGAAGCGGTAGCTGCCTTCGGTGGCGCGGTCGAGACATCCGAGGATGTTCATCAGCGTCGACTTGCCCGAGCCGGACTGGCCCATGATGGCCACCATCTCGCCGCGATGGATATCGAGGTCCACGCCCTTGAGCACGGCTACGGCCTCGCCTCCGGTCTGGAAGCGCCGCACGAGGCCCGAAATGGCGATGATCGGCTGCTCGCCTGCGGCAATGCTCTGCGCCGAGGCGCCCTCGCTGGGGCTGAAGGGGCGGTTCATCAGCCGCCACCGCCGCGCATCATCATCATGCCACCCGGACCACCCATGCGCATGCCGCCCGCCCCGGGACCTGTCCCGGTGGTGAGGCGTGCACCGGTGGCATTGACAACCTGGTCGCCTTCATCGAGGCCAGAGACGATCTCGGCGCTGATATTGTTGTTGAGGCCCACCTCGACCCGCGCCGGTCGGGTTTCCTCGGTATTGGGGTCATAGACCATGACCATGGCACCGCCGTCCGGGCCACGCTGCGCGACCAGGCTCGAGGGCAGGGTTAGCACATTGCGTGCTTCATCGAGAATGATCGTCACCGAAGCCGTCATCGAAATGCGCAGCCGGTGATCGGGGTTCGGCACGTCGAAGAGGCCGTTATAGTAGACGGCACTGCCAGACGTGGTGCTCTCCTCGGCAATCGAGGTCGGCGCCGGCTCGATCTCGCGCAGGGTGGCTTCGATGCGCGTATCCGGCTCGCCCAGGATGGTGAAATAAACCTTCTGTCCCGGCGCGACCTTGACCACGTCGGCCTCGGAAATCTCGGCCTTGATCACCATCGTATCGAGATTGGCGATCTTGGCGATGGTGGGTGTCGCGGAATTGGCATTGAGCGTCTGGCCCGCTTCCACGAGGAGCGCGACGACTGTGCCGTCGGCCGGTGCCACGATCCGGGTGCGGGCCAGGTCGAGTTCGGCCGATTCGACAGTGAGCCTTGCCTGGGCGATCTGGGCTTCGAGCTGCGCGATCTGCGCCTTCGCCTGGTCGACCGCCGCCTGGGCGGTTTCCAGCGCCGTCTGCGAGACGAGGCTATTGGCACTCAACTGCTGCTGGCGTGCCAGACTGGTTTCGGCCGCGGCCAGGCTCGCTTCCTGGTTGCGCTTCTGCGCCTCGATGCCAGCCAGCGCCGCTTCGGCCGACTTGACGGCATTCTCCTGGTTGAGACTATCGATCTCGGCAATGAGATCACCCGCCTTGACGGACTGGCCCAGCGCGACATGCACCGCCTTGATGCTGCCCGAGACTTCGGCGCCCACGCTGACCAGCGCGCTGGCTTCCAGCACGCCCGAGGCCAGGACGGTGGTTTCGATGTCGCCGCGGGTCACGCTGACCGTATCGGGCGTGGTGCTCGCCTGGCTGGGCGCCAGGAAATACCACCATGCTGCCGCTCCGGCGCCGCCCACCAGAACAAGGGTGACAAGCCACTTCGCGAGTGTTTTCAAAACAAGGCGTTCCTGCAAAAATCCTGAGTGCGGCGAACATAATACGTTCGGCCACACGGCACACGTTAGGACTTCGTAAGGTTGGCAAGCTTTGCCCCCCGCGGCCAATCAAAGGCTCGGGAGCGGTTGACGATGCCGGCTCCGCCGGTCCACCCTGCACCGGCCTGACCCTCCCATTGGATTTGCCATGTATCCGCTGCTCGATCCCAGCCGCTTTGTCGTTTTCATCACCGGCGCCACCTCCGGCTTCGGCGCCGCCGCCGCCCGGCGCTACGTCGCAGCCGGCGGCAAGGTGATCGCCACGGGCCGGCGCGAGGACCGGCTCCTGGCGCTGCGCGACGAGCTGGGCCACGACAAGTGCCACATCATTCCGCTCGACGTGCGCGACCGCAAAGCCATGCAGGCAGCCATTGCCGCCATTCCAGCTCCGTTCGACAAGATCAACATCGTGCTGGCCAATGCCGGCCTCGCCCTCGGCCTGCAACCAGCCGCCGAGACCGACCTCGATGATTGGGAAACCATGATCGACACCAATATCAAGGGCCTGGTCTATACCGTGCGCCTGCTGCTGCCGGGGCTCATCGCCCGCGGCGGTGGCCATGTGGTGACGCTGGGCTCGGTGGCTGGGGAATTCGCCTATCCCGGCGGCTCGGTCTATGCGGCTTCGAAGGCTTTCGTGAAACACTTCGCCCTGGCCATCCGCTCGGACCTGCAGGGCAAGAATGTCCGCGTCACCGATATCGAGCCGGGCCTCACCGAAACCGAGTTTTCGGTCGTCCGCTTCAAGGGCGACGAGGAGAAAGCCGGCAATGTCTATGCCGGGACCAAGGCGATGAATGCCGAGGACATTGCAGAGAGCATTTTCTGGGCGACGTCCCTGCCCGAACATGTCAACATCAACAAGATCCAGCTCATGGCCACGACCCAGGCCATCGGCCCCTTCATCATCCATCGCGAGGGCTGACAGGAAGCGGGCGGCAAGGCAGTATGGGCTCCGATCCGGAGGACATCATGCTGCCCTTGCTTGCCCGACTTCTCCCTCTTGCCGCCCTCCTCGCCACGCCGGCCCTGGCCCAGGTTTCGGTCAAGGCCATTGGCGACACCTGCCTCGGCGACACGCTCAAGGACTGCACCGTCTCCTCCGCCGGCTTTGTCGCACCCTATGACGCGCCGCGCCTGGCCTGGCAGGTGCAGAGCGGCGTCGACGAATATGATGGCGTGGCCGCCACCGTCGTGGTGCTCGAGGAGAAAGATGGCGCCTGGCAGGTGCTGACCACCAATTCGGACGGCGTCTGGTACCGGATGCCCCGCCTCTCCGAGGCCGAGCAGACCCTGTTCCATGTGCCCGGCATTACCGCCGGAACCGGCGCCTTCAATGCCGACCTGCTATTCGAATACCTCCCCGATGAAGGTGCCTGGCGCGCCGTCGACATGGACAGCTGGACCGTGGAGGGAAAGCTGCCCGAGGGCCTCGGCATCTGGAAGGGCGTCGACTACAGCTTTGGCGACTATGGCTGGGGCGATATGCGCGCCCGCACTGCCCTTTGGAAAGACATGGATGGCAATTGCTGCCCGACGGGTGGCGAAGCGGTCATCCACTTCACCCTCGAAGACGGCAAGCTTGTCGCCGGGGACGTGGACTATTTCCCGCCTGAAGAGGGGAGTGCGGACT
>CBFGPB010000192.1:0-5244 GCA_965650545.1 uncultured Devosia sp.
TTGCCGGCGAGGACGCCAATTGGGGCCGCGTGGTCATGGCCGTGGGCAAGGCCGGGGAACCGGCCGACCGTGATCGCCTCTCCATCCGTTTTGGCGAACTGCTCGTCGCCAAGGATGGCGAGCGCGCCGCCGGCTACGATGAAAAGGCCACCAGCGCCTACATGAAGGGCGAGGATCTGGAACTGACGGTCAGCCTCGGCCTCGGCGAAGGCAAGGCCACGGTCTATACCTGCGACCTCACCCATGGCTACATCACCATCAATGGCGACTACCGGAGCTGACATGGCCCTTCCCTCGGTCGAAGCCTTCGAGCGCGCCGGGCTGGACGCCTGGCCGGGCATCGAGGTGCAATGGGATGGCAACTGGGTTCGCCGCGCTGCCGGCGGCTACACCAAGCGCGCCAATTCCACCCAGTGCTTCGATCCCGACGATTTCGAGGACGCGGACCTGCGGGTCATCTCGGCCTGCTCCTGGATGGTGCTGCGCAAGATCAAGCCGGTCTTCCGCATCACGCCGCTCTCGAGCCCCGAACTCAACGCCACGCTGGACGAGGCGGGCTGGGCCTCGATCGACGAGAGCCATTTGCTGGCCATGGAACTGCACGAGCATGAACCCGATGCCCAGGCCGAGTTCCTGCCCGTCCTCGACGAGAAGTTCCTGTCAGTGGCGCAAAGGCTGCAAGGCTATGACGATGCCACCATGACCGGGATGAAGAACCTGCTGGCGGTCTTCAAGGTGCCGGCGGTTGGCGTCGTGCTGGCGCGGGATGGCGTGGCTGTCGCCTCTTCGATCATGGCTGTCGCCGATGGCATCGTGATCACCGGGAATGTGGTAACCGACGCGCAGCGCCGCCGCCAAGGTCTCGCGGCCGCCATGATGCGATCGGGTCTTGCCTGGGCAAAACGCCAAGGCGCGCGCTTTGCCGCGCTCAATGTCCAGGCCGACAATGCGGCCGCCAAGGCGCTCTACCAGTCCCTCGGCTATACCCATCAGTACGACTACCACTATCGCATCCCCGGAGCGCCCAAGTGAGTGACAAACCATTGCTGCTTGTCGTCGCCTGCGCCCTTGTCGATACCGATCGCCGCGTCCTGATCGCGCAGCGCCCCGAGGGTAAGTCCATGGCGGGCCTATGGGAATTCCCGGGCGGCAAGGTCGAGGCGGGCGAAACGCCGGAAGCCGCGCTGATCAGGGAGTTGAGTGAGGAACTGGGCATCGAGACGAAACAAGCATGCCTCGCACCGCTCTCATTCGTCTCCCACGCTTACGAAAGCATTCACCTCTTGATGCCACTCTATGTCTGCCGGAAATGGCAGGGCATGCCCCAGGCCCGCGAGCACCAGGCCCTCAAATGGGTCCGCCCGCAGGCTTTGCGCGACTATCCCATGCCACCGGCGGATGAACCGCTGATCGCGGCTCTCTGCGATCTGCTGTAACGGCCAGAAGGCCACCTTAAGCACGGAGCGACCATGCTGGCGCAGCTGCTGAAGCGCTTTGCCGCCGACGAAGACGGAACCACCGCCATCGAATATGCGCTTCTCGGCACGATCATCGCCGTGGCGCTGGTGGCCAGCTTCACCCTGGTAGGTGATAGCGTGGCCAACATGTTCGGCGGTGGCGACGACGGAGCCGTCAGTGCCCTCGACAATGCGGTCAACCAGCTCTGAGCCTCAGGGGCCGGCCACCACCTTGTAGCGCTGGCCCGGCGTCACCGGATCGCCCGGATAGAGATTGTTGAGAATGTAGAACAGGTCGCGCGCGCCCGGGATATTGGCCATCTGCGTGGCCAGGCGATCCGCGGTGTCGCCAGCACGTGCCGTGACCAGGCGGATGGACAGTTGGCGGATCTGGGACAGGTCGGCGGCCGTCGTCCGCCGGAAGCTTTCGATCGTGGCCTGAGCGCCCTGCTCGAAACGTGGACTGTCGCTCTTGGCGGCGAAGATGAAGCGATAGACATCGCCATCGAGGCGAACCACGGCCACCCGAAAGAACCATTGGTCGGTCTGGGCAAGGCCGGAGGCCATTTCCAGCCCGTTATGCTCGCTGGCCGTCACCGTCTCGGCCTTGAGGCCGGCAATCCAGCCCGACTTGAGGTAGTCGGTGAGGCTCATGCTGTCCTGAACCTGCGCGCTGTCGAAGCGCACGGCCTCGCCATCGCCGGCCACGCCCACCACCGCGCTTTGCGAGGTCTGCAGCGCATAGCCCTGCGGCACCGTGAAGGTAAACTTGTTGGCCGGATGAATGAAGCGCTGACCCACGATCGATCCCTGGGCCGGGCTATCCCCGAAGGTGAGACCGGAAATGGCAGAGAGATAGGCCTCGCGGTCCGATTCGCCCGCCTCCACGCCGCCAAACATGCCGCGCGCAGTGGTGAGGGCCGTTTCGATGCGCGCCGGTGTCGACGGGTGGGAGGAAAGGAACCCGTCGCCGCTTGCCGCTCCGGCCGAGAAAGCGGCGAAACGGCTCATCACGCCCAGGAAGCGCGCCGCAGCCTGGGCATCGTACCCCGCCTTGCCGGCATATTTGATGCCTTCCTTGTCAGCATCCAGCTCCTGGTTCTGGCTGAACGCGGCCAATTGCTCGCGGGTGCGGTTGGCCGAGGCGTCGGTTGATGTGTCACCACCGAAGATGCCGGTGATGACGCGGTCGACGATCTGCGTCTGCCGCGTGCGGTCTGTCCGCGCCCGCGCGTGGCGCAAGGTGACATGGGCGATTTCATGCGCCAGCACCGCAGCGAGCTCGCTGGTATCGGAGGCCAGGGCCAGAATGCCGCGCGTGACATAGATATAGCCGCCGGGCAGGGCGAAGGCGTTGACCTCGGACGTATCAAGAATGGTGATCTGGTACTTTGCATTGGGCTGGTTGGCCGCCGCAAGCAGGCGCCCCACAATGCGGGCGACCATGATCTCGGCCTGCCGGTCCTCGTAGACCCCGCCATAGGCGGCCACGATCCGCGGATGCTCGCGCAGGCCCAGCACGGCATCGTCGGGATCAGACCCGGTCGGCGTCACGGAAGGGGCCGGATTGTCCCCCGTGCGGGCCACGTTGATATTGGATCCGACCAGCGAGGAGCAGGCGGACAGCGCCAGAAGGCTGACCGCCAGAATACCGATCCGCATAACCTTGTTGCTCGAATGCGCGGTCATGGCCTCGCAAGAACCTCGATCTGTTCGGGATGGGTGACTTCGATGCGTGGACCATCCCGGTCATCCACCCATCCGCGCACTCGCACCAGTGCGCCATCCAGCGTCAGCGGGTCAAGGCCGGCCTCGGAAAACAGCTTCAGCGCCGCAGCTTCGATGACCACGGTGAAGTCTTCCTTCCAGTGCCGGCCGAAGTTGAGATAGACCCGCGAGCCGCTGCGGTCAGCCAGCAGCACCCGGCCTTCCACCAGCTCGTATTGCCCGGCACTCTGCAACAGCTCGGCCGGTCGATCCGCCGTCCGCACGCTGTAATAGGGATTGGCCCAGATTCCAAGCCGTTCGGCGCGCGCCTGTGCTTCGGCCACATAGAGTTGAACGAGGCATTGCCGGTTGTCGGGGAAAGAATAGACCCGTGCCAGCCCGCTGCGCAGCATATGGGCTTGCGCCCAGACCGGATCAGCCGCCCCGACATCGACAAAAACCTGCGCCAGGGCGCGCTCATAGCGGTCAACCTCTTCCCCGCCATAGCCCAGCATCACCGACCGGCCCAGCACCAGCGCTTCGAGCGCCGACTTGGCCTCCGGGGCGAGCGGCCAAGTCGGGAATCCATCGCGGCCAAGCGGCAGTTTGGGCGCCTGAGTACCGATCATCCGCACGACCAGGCCCGAATCGAGCACAACCGTATCGCCATCGGTCACCTGCGTGACCACGCCGCCCTGGACCATGCGCAGGCCCTCGCAAGCCGCGGCAGCGGCCGCGCCTGCGCCAAGCAGCATGGCGGCGGTCACGGAAACAATGGACATGCGGCGCAAGCAAAAGGCCCCTTGAAACTGGTTCTTCACCATGCACCCAAATGCGGCAAAAAAAGATTACTGGCGCCGCATTGCGCCAAACCATTGCCAATATCGGCCAGTGCGAACAAGCTGGTATAAATCGGAGGGCTGAATGGGCAGTATTGGAACCGTCAGGACTGGCACTGCGGGCTGGGTATTCGAGCCATGGCGCGGCACTTTCTTTCCGGAGGGCCTCGTGCAGAAAAAGGAGCTGGCCTACGCGGCCAGCCGCCTCACCAGCATCGAGATCAATGCCACCTTCCGCGCCAACCAGAAACCGGCCAGCTTCGCCCGCTGGGCCAGCGAAACGCCGGAGGGGTTCGAGTTCTCGGTCAAGGGCCCGCAATTGGTGACCCATATCAAGCGCCTCAAGAACTGTGCCGAGCCGCTGGCCAACTTCTTTGCTTCCGGTCCCCTTGCGCTGGGTAGTCGCCTCGGCCCCTTCGTCTGGCAATTGCCGCCCAACCTGGCCTTTGATCCAAAAAGCTTCCCGGCCTTCCTTGAACTCCTGCCCAAGGACGTCGAGAGCTACCTTGCCCTGGCCGCGAAAGCCGATGGCGCCAGGCAGGAGCCTTTCCTCGACGCCAAGGACGTCACCCGAATTCGGCACGCCATCGAGCCGCGACACGCCAGCTTCAACACACCCGATGTCGACGCCCTCTTTGCCCGGCACAATGTCGCCCGGGTCATTGCCGACACGGTCGAACACCCCCAGCGGGGCCTGACGGCCGATTTTGCCTATTGCCGGCTGCAAGGCCCGGCCCGCCCTGAAGCGGCGGGCTATGCCGAAGCCGATATCGCCGACTGGGCCAGCACAATATCCGGATGGCGCGATGCCGGCCGCGACGTCTATGCCTATTTCGTCCACGAGGACAAACTGCACGCGCCGCAGAACGCCATGGCCCTGCGCCGTGCATTGGGTATCAACCTGCCTGGCGACTGATCACGAGGTTGTTTGCTTCTGGCTTTTGCCCCGATCGCCCCCTATTGGCCTTCCCAACATAGCGTCATCAGAGTTTTTCCATGCCCACCACCCGTCCCCTCGACAAGATCGCCGCCGGCCTTGCCTTCATCCTGGGCCTTGCCACCATCCTCGGCGCGCTCGGATCGCAGTTCATCGGCGGGCTGCAGCCCTGCGAACTCTGCCTCGAACAGCGCCTGCCCTACTACTGGGGCCTGCCGCTGCTGGCACTCGTCCTTGTCCTCTGGAACCGCCTGCCCCTTCCGGTGTGGTACCTGGCCATGGCCATCGTCGCGGCGCTCTTTGC
>CBFGPB010000193.1:0-5233 GCA_965650545.1 uncultured Devosia sp.
CCACGCCCTAGAACGGTGCGTCTTCGGCTTTCGTCGCCTTCTTCGCAGCAGGCTTCTTCGCCGGTGCCTTCTTTGCTGCAACAGTCTTTGCCGCAGGCTTTTTCGCCGCAGCCTTCTTTGCCGGCGCCTTCTTCTTGCCACCCGTCGCCTCGGTCCGCGCCGCGATGAGCGCGATGGCCTGCTCCAGCGTCACATCCTCCGGCTTGAGATCCTTGGGCAGCGTCGCATTGACCTTGCCCTGGTTGACATAGGGCCCGTAGCGCCCGGCGCGCACCGTGATCGGCCCGCCGTCGTGCTCAAAAGTCTGGATCGCCGCGACCGCAGCCCCGCGCCCCGGACGCCCGCCACCAGCCGCCTTCTGCGCGATGAGATCGACCGCCCGGTTGAGACCGACGGTGAACACCTCTTCCACATCCGGCAGGTTGGCGTATTTGCCATCGTGCAGGAGGAACGGTCCGTAGCGTCCCAGCCCAGCCGAAATCGGCAGCCCGGTTTCCGGATGCAGGCCCACCTCGCGCGGCAGCGACAGCAGTTGCAGCGCCTTTTCCAACGTCAGCGAAGCCGCATCCCACCCCTTGGGCAGCGAACTCCGCTTGGGCTCCTTGCCCTCACCGAGCTGGACGTAAGGTCCGAACCGGCCCGACTTGAGGAACACCTCTTCCCCACTCTCGGGATCGGTGCCGAGCACGCCGTCACCAGCCGCCGCCTCGGACGACTGGCCGGTGGCGGCATCCGAAAGCTGCATCGTGTGCTTGCATTCGGGATAATTCGAGCAGCCGATGAAGGCGCCGAACTTGCCTAGCTTCAGCGACAGGGTGCCGGTGCCGCAGGTCGGACATTTGCGCGGATCGGACCCATCTTCGCGCGCCGGGAAAATGTGGTCCGATAGCATGTCGTTGAGCGCATCGAGCACCTCCGACACGCGCAGGTCCTTGATCTCCTCGGTTGCGACCGTGAAATCCTTCCAGAAATCGCGCAGCAGCACCTTGTAGTCGAGTTCGCCGGCCGAAACCTGGTCGAGCTGCTCTTCGAGATGCGCGGTGAACCCGTATTCCACATAGCGCGAGAAGAAGCTCTCGAGGAACGAGGTCACGATGCGGCCGCGGTCCTCCGGATGCAGCGCCTTGCCCTCGAGCTTGACGTAGTCGCGGTCCTTGAGGGTCGTCAGCGTCGCCGCATAGGTCGATGGACGGCCAATACCCAGCTCTTCCATCTTCTTGATCAGGCTCGCCTCCGTGTAGCGGGGCGGCGGCTGGGTGAAGTGCTGCTCGATCTCGACCTTTTTCAGCTCCGGCTTGTCGCCCACCTTGAGCGGCGGCAGCTCACGGCCGTCCTCGTCTTCTTCTTCACCATCGGTCTTGGCCTCGACACCGTAGAGCGTGAGGAAGCCCGGGAAGGTGACGACCGAGCCAGTGGCCCGCAGCGTCACTGCGCGGCCCGGCACATTGACGGCGATATCCACGCTGGTCCGATCGATCTCGGCCGAGGCCATCTGGCTGGCGAGGGTCCGCTTCCAGATCAGGCCATAGAGCTTGGCCTGGTCCGCATCGAGATTGAGGCTTTCCGGCCGCTTGAACATGTCGGTCGGGCGAATGGCTTCGTGCGCTTCCTGTGCGTTCTTGGCCTTGGTCTGGTAGATGCGCGCCTTTTCCGGCAGGTATTCCTCGCCGAAATATTTCCCGATCACCGACCGGGCCATGGCAATGCCTTCCGGCGCCATCTGCACCGCGTCGGTACGCATATAGGTGATCAGCCCGTCCTCGTAGAGACGCTGGGCGATCTGCATGGTCCGGTTGGGCGACAGGCCCAGCCGCGATGACGCATCCTGCTGCAGGCTCGACGTCGTGAACGGCGCGTAAGGGTTGCGCTTGGTCGGCTTCTTTTCGACGTTCGACACGTTGAACTGGCCGGCCTCGATCAGCTTCTTGAGCGCCGCGGCATCCTCGCCCGTCTTGATGTCGAGCTTGTCGGTCTTCTTGCCATCCACGGCAAACAGTCGCGCGAGAAAGCTCTTGCCACCCTGCGCAAGCTGCGCTTCGACCGACCAATATTCGTCCGGCCTGAACTTCTCGATCTCGCGTTCGCGGTCAGACACCAGCCGCAGCGCCACCGATTGCACGCGGCCCGCCGACCGCGAGCCCGGCAGCTTGCGCCACAGGATCGGCGACAGCGTAAAGCCCACGAGATAATCAAGAGCCCTTCGCGCCAGATAGGCATCCACCAGCGGCATGTCGATGTCGCGCGGCTTGGCCATGGCCGCGGTCACGGCGTCCTTGGTGATGGCGTTGAACACCACGCGCTGCACCGGCACGTCCTTCTTCAGCGCCTTCTTGGCGCGCAGGACGTCCAGGATATGCCAGGAAATCGCCTCGCCTTCGCGATCAGGGTCGGTGGCGAGGATCAGTCCGTCGGCCCCCTTGAGCGCCGAGGCAATGTCGGCAACGCGCTTTTTTGCCGCTGTGTCGACCTCCCAGGACATGGCGAAATCTTCGTCAGGACGCACGGAGCCGTCCTTGGCCGGCAGGTCGCGGATATGGCCGAAGCTGGCCAGGACCTCATAGTCCTTGCCCAGATATTTGTTGATTGTCTTGGCTTTAGCCGGACTTTCAACGACGACGACCTTCATTCGGATATCCGTTCCGCAACAGCACTCAAAGAGCGCGCAACATGGTGAAGGCGCCAGCCGGTGTCAACGGGGAGCCCGGCCTGCAGCATTTTCACTTCATCGGCAAAATGCGATAGAAGACTTGCGCCGACACTTCCATACATGCTCTTCTTGTGCGGCGCGATCCCGCGCCCACCCCGCCGCCATCGCCGCGCCCTGCCCGTCGCATCCAGCGATGACGAGCATGCGCCAATGCATCAATGAGGAGGAAGCTCATGCAATACAGAAATCTCGGAAACAGCGGCGCCGTCGTCTCGCATCTGTGCCTGGGCACCATGACCTTCGGTGCCGAATCCGACGAAGCCACATCCGTCGCGCTCATGAACGACTATGTCGAGGCCGGTGGCAATTTCCTCGACACGGCGGACGTCTATTCGGCCGGTGTCTCGGAAGAAATCGTCGGCCGCTGGCTCAAGACGCGAAGCCTGCGCGATCTTGTCATCGCCACCAAGGGCCGCTTTCCCATGGGCAGTGGGCCCAACCACATCGGCCTCTCTCGCAAGCATCTGGCCGAGGCACTGGAGGCCTCGCTGCGCCGCCTGGGTGTCGAGCAGATCGACCTCTACCAGATGCACGCCTGGGACGCCCTGACCCCGATCGAGGAAACCCTGCGCTTCCTCGACGATGCCATCAGCGCCGGCAAGATCGCCTATTACGGTTTTTCCAACTTCCTCGGCTGGCAACTGACCAAGGCGGTCTGGATTGCCCGGATGCAGGGTTTCGCCCCGCCCGTCACCCTGCAGCCGCAATACAATCTGCTCGTCCGCGATATCGAGCACGAGATCGTCCCGGCCTGCCAGGATGCCGGCATGGGCCTCTTGCCGTGGTCGCCCCTGGGCGGCGGCTGGCTCTCGGGCAAATACAAGCGCGACCAGATGCCCACCGGCGCCACGCGCCTGGGCGAAAACCCCAAGCGCGGCATGGAGGCCTTCGAGGCCCGCAACGCCAAGAGCCGGACCTGGGACGTCATCGGGGCAGTGGAAGATATCGCCAAGGCCCGCGGCGTCAGCATGGCGCAGGTGGCCCTCGCCTGGACGGCCTCTCAACCCGCCGTCACGTCGGTCATTCTGGGCGCCCGGACCCGCGAACAACTCAAGGACAATCTCGGGGCCGCCAATCTGGAACTGAGTGCGGAAGATCTCGCGCGCCTCAACGACGTCAGCAAGCCGGACATGGCCGACTATCCCTACGGCACCGGCGGCATCAACCAGCGTCATCGCCGGATCGAAGGCGGACGCTGAGGTTCAGCCACTCGGCCCGGCACCATAATGCCGGGCCGCATTTCGCTTGCCCTGGGGGCGGCAACAATGGTGTCTATGCCACCGATGACAGACCTAGCCGCCGCCCTGATTCCCGATCTCGACCTGTCGGTCCGCAATACCCTGGCCCTCAAGGCCCGCTCGCGCTTCGGGCTTGTGATCGACAGTGCCGACATGCTCCCGGCACTCTTCGCCCATGCCGCCGGTCAAGCCCTGCCCGTCCGCATACTCGGCGGCGGCAGCAATGTCGTCCTCGCCGAGAACTTTGCCGGGATCACCGCCCTCATCGACCTCAAGGGCCGCCGCGTGGTCGAACAAACCGCTGATCAGGTCGTGATCGAAGCGGCAGCCGGCGAAACCTGGCACGACCTTGTCGCCTGGACCGTCGATCAGGGTCTGGGCGGCCTTGAGAACCTCGCCCTCATTCCCGGCACGGTCGGCGCCGCCCCCGTGCAGAACATCGGCGCCTATGGCGCTGAGCTGGCTGATTTCTTCCAGTCGCTCGATGCCTATGACCGCCAGGCCGGTACCATCGTCAGCGTTGATCGCGTCGCCTGCGCCTTCGCCTATCGCGACAGCGTCTTCAAGCAACATCCCGACCGCTACGTCGTCCTCTCCGTCCGCCTGGCTTTGCCACGCCAGTGGACCGCCAATCTGCGCTTTGCCGGCCTGACCGATCTCGCGGATGCACCAGGCCTCTCCCCGCGCATGGTCATGGACCGCGTCGTGGCCCTGCGGACCAGCAAGCTACCCGACTGGCGGGTCAATCCCAATGCCGGCTCCTTCTTCCAGAACCCGATCCTGCCGCTAGACGCGGCGGTGCCGGTGCTCGCCGAGTTCCCCGAGGCGCCCAAT
Source organism: uncultured Devosia sp. (assembly GCA_965650545.1). GTDB lineage: Bacteria > Pseudomonadota > Alphaproteobacteria > Rhizobiales > Devosiaceae > Devosia. The sequence continues at coordinate 4,780 of CBFGPB010000193.1, forward strand.
TATCCGCAGGCCAATGGCCTGACCAAGCTCTCGGCCGGCTGGCTCATCGAGAAAAGCGGTCTCAAGGGCTTCCGCATGGGACCCGTCGGCATGTCCGAACGCCACGCCCTGGTCGTCGTCAACCACGGCGGCGCCACCCAGGCCGATGTCGCGGCGTTGGCGGCGCACGTCAAGGCAACCGTGCTCAAACGCTTCGGCGTGGCCCTCCACGAAGAGCCGATCTTCTGCTAGCTGGAGCCGTGACCCTGCCCCAATCACAGTGCCGCCCTCGGGCCTGACCCGAGGGCCATTCGCCACGGGCACGCGCCCCGTGTTCGTCGCCAGAGGTCCTCGCGTCAAGCGCGAGGACGGTTCCGAGTAGGTTCAAGACCTGCGGCACCCCAACACTACGAATGCCGCAGCGCCACCAATTGCCCGCTCGACCATTCGATCAGCCCGGCAATGTCGAGTTCGA
>CBFGPB010000194.1:0-5231 GCA_965650545.1 uncultured Devosia sp.
TCGGCCGACGAGCTCGAAGCCGTCCGCGCCAACAAGGGCAATACTGGTCCTCAGGCTCCCGACGTACTCGATATCGGTCTCGCTTTTGGCCCGCAGGCCAAGGATGAGGGCCTGCTGCAGGCCTACAAGGTCTCGACCTGGGACGAAATTCCGGATGATGCCAAGGACGCCGAAGGCTTCTGGTATGGCGACTACTATGGCGTGCTCGCCTTCGGCATCAACAAGGACATCATCACCGGCGACAACCCCATGTCCTGGGCTGACCTGATGAAGGACGAGTTTGCCAATTCCGTGGCCTTGGCCGGTGACCCGCGCACGGCCAACAATGCCATCATGTCCGTCTACGCCGCCGGCCTGTCCACCGGCGCTGCCGCCGACGCAGCCGCCCAGGCGGGCCTTGATTACTTCAAGGCCCTCAACGACAAGGGCAATTTCGTGCCCGTCGATGCTGAAGCCGCAGCCATCGCCCAGGGCACGACCCCGATCGCCATCAACTGGGACTACAACCTGCTGGCCGCCCGCGACAATCTCAACGGCAACCCGCCGATCGAGGTCGTCGTTCCGTCCGATGGCGTTGTCGCCGGTGTCTATGTCCAGGCCATCTCGGCCTACGCTCCGCACCCCAATGCCGCCAAGCTCTGGATGGAATACCTCTATTCCGACGAAGGCCAGCTCGGCTGGCTGGCTGGCTATTGCCATCCGATCCGCTTCAATGCCCTCGCCGAACAGGGCAAGCTGCCGGAAGACCTGATGGCGAAGCTCCCCGCCGCCGAGAACTATGCAAAGGCCGTGTTCCCCAGCATCGAAGAGCAGAACGCCAACAAGGCCATCATCACCGGCGGCTGGGACAGCACCGTCGGCGCCGCTGTTCAATAAGCCAAGCATGCGCACCCGCTGGCCCAGCCAGCGGGTGGCACCGCTGACGCCATGTGCGGCAGCGAACACAGACCGGGGTTCTGGGGGCAGGCCGAGCGATGACGGACAACACCGCACCACCGATGCGATCTTCCCGACGCATCCCTTGGGACAGCCTCGCCGTTGCGCCTTTCGTCATCTTCGCGGTGATGTTCCTGTTCCTGCCCACGCTGGGTTTGGTCGGGGCAGCCTTCACCGACCGCTCCGGCAATTTCACCTTCGACAACATCATGGGTCTGGGCGCCGACCAGATCGTCGCCGCATATTGGATATCGATCCGCATCTCAGGCGCTTCCGCCCTCCTGGGCGCGCTGATTGGCCTCGCCATCACGCTGGCCATCATCCGCGGTCGGCTGCCCGGATGGCTGCGTTCGGCCTTCATGACCTTTTCGGGCGTCGCCTCGAATTTTGCCGGTGTGCCGCTGGCATTCGCGTTCATCGCCACACTGGGACGGCTTGGCCTCGTCACCATCGTGCTGCGATTTCTCGGCTTCGACATCTACCGTTCGGGTTTCAATCTCCTCAGCTTCTGGGGCCTCACCCTCACTTACCTCTATTTCCAGATCCCGCTTATGGCGCTCACCATCGCGCCGGCCATTGATGGGCTCAAGAAGGAGTGGAACGAGGCGGCCCAGATACTGGGTGCCAGTCAATGGCAGTTCTGGCGCTATGTCGGCCTTCCTATCCTCTGGCCAAGCTTCCTGGGCACGCTGAGCCTGCTGTTCGCCAATGCCTTCGGCGCTATCGCCACCGCTTGGGCACTAACCGGCTCGAACCTCAACATCGTGACCGTACTGCTCTACAACCAGATCCGTGGCGACGCGCTGCAAAATCCCGGGCTGGGTGCCGCACTGGCCCTGGGCATGATCGTCATCACCTCGCTGGCCAATGTCATCTATCTGGTCGTCGCAGCCCGCGCCGAGAGGTGGATGAAATGAAGGTGAATCGCTGGGCGCCATGGCTCGTCTTCCTCGCCGGAGCGGCCTATTTCATCATCCCGCTGCTGGCCACGTTCGAATTTTCGCTGCGCATGCGGCGTGGCACCTATAGCTTCGATGCCTATGCCTCAGTCTTCGCCGATCCCCGCTTTCACGCCAGCTTCGGCTATTCGGTGGTGATTGGGCTGGTCACGATCGTGGTCGGCATTCTCGTCGTGGTACCGGCGGTCTATTACGTGCGCCTCCGCATGCCCTGGCTGCGGCCGTTCATGGAATTCATCACCCTGCTGCCGCTGGTGATCCCCGCGCTCGTGCTCGTCTATGGCTATATCCGGCTCTACAACTCGTCCTCGCTGGTGCCCTTCACTGGCAGCGCCCTGGGCACCGACATCCTGCTCACTTGCGCCTATGTGACCCTCGCCCTGCCCTACATGTATCGGGCAGTCGACAATGGCATGCGCAGCATCGATATCGGCACGCTGACCGAGGCGGCGCAGATCATGGGCGCCAACCAGATGCAGATCATCGGCCAGATCATCCTGCCCAACATCCTCGTCGCCATCCTCTCAGGCGCCTTCCTGACCTTCGCCATCGTCATCGGCGAATTCACCATTGCGAGCCTGCTCAACCGTCCGGCCTTCGGTCCGTATCTCGTCGGCATCGGCACCAACCGCGCCTATGAGCCCGCGGCTCTGGCGATCATCTCCTTCATCATCACCTGGGGCGCCATGGGCATGATCAACGTGCTCGGCCGCTTCGCCCCCCGCACCTCCGCAAGGACCGATTGACCATGGCCGCCTTTCTCCAAGTCCAGAACCTGGTCAAGACCTTCGGGCAGACCACCGTAGTCAAGGGCGTCAGCTTTGCCTTCGACAAGGGCGAGTTCATCTCGCTTCTCGGACCTTCCGGCTGCGGCAAGACCACCATCCTGCGCATGATTGCCGGCTTCGAGACGCCCAGCAGCGGGTCCATCGAGGTCGACGGCAAGGACATTACCCATCTCAAGCCCAATCAGCGCCAGCTCGGCATGGTGTTCCAGGCCTATGCGCTCTTCCCCAATCTCAATGTGGGCGACAATATCGGCTTCGGCCTCAAGGTCGCCGGCATGCCCCGAGACGAACGTCGCGCTCGAGTGACCGACATGCTGCGGCTTATCGGTCTCTCCGGATACGAAAAGCGCTTCCCATATGAAATGAGCGGCGGCCAGCAGCAGCGCGTCGCCCTCGCCCGCGCCATCGCCCCCCGCCCGCGCCTGCTGCTGCTCGACGAACCGCTCTCGGCGCTGGACGCCAAGATTCGCGTGTCGCTGCGCGAGGAAATCCGTTCGATCCAGCGCGATCTGGGCATCACGACGGTTTTCGTCACGCATGACCAGGAGGAGGCTCTCTCGATCTCCGATCGCATCGTGGTGATGAATGCAGGCAATATCGAGCAGCTGGGCACCCCGCACGACATCTATAACCGGCCCGCAACGCGCTTCGCCGCCACTTTCGTGGGGCACCTCAACACCCTGCCGGCGGCAACCTTCGGCCCCGAGCGGGCGATTCGTCCTGAACTGATTTCCCTGGCTCCGCGTCCCGACACCGACGTCACGCTGACCGGCACCGTCGCCGAGATCGGCTTCCTGGGCTCGGTCCTGCGCCTCAAGGTCAATGTGCAGGGATCCCTGCTCAGCATCGACACATTCAACGCCAATGCCATCCCGCCGGCTAGAGGCGAAACGGTCACCCTCCATCTGGCCAACAGGGACATTCTCGCCCTGGGCGCCTGACCTGCCCGGTGAGTTGTCCCCAGTGCAACGCACCGCGCCATTTGTGGTTTGACCACCGCATCGCGCCAGATCATTCTCCCCCCAACAAAGGAGAGAAGCCGCCATGGACAATCCATTCGTTTCCACCGACTGGCTGGCTTCTCACCTCCAAGACCCGAACGTTGTGGTTGTCGACGCCAGCTGGCACATGCCCAATGCCGCACGCAACGCCCAGGCCGAATACTTGGCCGGCCATATTCCCGGCGCGGTCTTTTTCGATATCGACGGCATTGCCGATACCTCCACAAACCTGCCGCACATGTTGCCCGCGCCCGCAGACTTCGCCCGCGCCGTCGGCGCCCTCGGGATATCAGAAGACCACACCATCGTCGTTTACGACGAGGTCGGCCTGTTCAGCGCCCCGCGCGCCTGGTGGACCTTTCGCACGTTCGGGGCCCGCAATGTCGTGATGCTGGAAGGCGGCGGCCCCAAGTGGCGCGGGGAGAAACGTCCCATCCAGGCCGGCCTCGTTACGCGCAATCGCGTGCGGTTCGAGACCCAGTTCGATCCATCTGCGGCAGTGGACTTCGAGACGGTTTCCGCCAATCTGCGCAGCCGGGTCGCCCAGGTCGTTGATGCGCGTCCCGCCCCCCGCTTCCATGGAGAAGTCCCAGAGCCTCGACCGGGTCTCAAGTCGGGCCATATCCCCGACAGCCTCAACGTGCCCGTGGGGCTTTTGAGCGACGGCGGCAAGCTGAAATCCCCCGAAGCGCTGCGCGCCATCTTCGCCGAACGCGGCATCGATCTGGACAGGCCAATCATAACTTCCTGTGGCTCCGGCATAACGGCGGTCACGCTGGCGCTCGCCCTCGAACAGGCGGGCGCCAGGGATGTCGCTGTCTATGACGGTTCCTGGGCCGAATGGGGTGCACACAAGGACGCGGAAATCGAGGTTTGAGGGTCAGGCATAGGCCACCCAGCCGCGGAAATCGAAGCCGGCGAAAAACAGACTCACACCGGTAAAGCCGGCCTCGGCCAACATGGCCTCCTCCGCTTCCGGCGCGAGCAGGTGCAGCCGTTCCAGCATGGCCAGCCGGCCGCTTTCGGCATGTGCGGGGTCGACCCCGTTGGACACGGCAAAAGCCGCATGTCGCTTCATCCAGAGATCGCGACTCTTCGGATCCTGCGGAAAACTCATATGCGCCAATACCAGTGGCGCACCCCGCTTCATCCGACGATGGAGCCCCTTGAGGGTCTCGAGACGTTCAACCAGCGGGACAAAGTGAAAGACAAGCAGAGAGGTTGCGCCATCGAAGGGACCTTCGGGTGCTGCCTCGATCGTGCCGCGGTGCAGCACCACGCGATCGGCGAACTCCATCGTGGCCAGGCGGGCCGCATCGAGCATGCTTTCGGAAGGGTCGACACCGTCGAATCGCCAGCCCGCATGGGCCGTCGCCAGATTGCGCAGCTCCACGCCGCCGCCGGCACCCAGCACCAAGACACGCCCAGCCTCGGGCACGCGTTCCGCCAGCAGGAGTTCGGTCATCCGGTGCAGTCCGGCGAGACCCGGGACCTGCTTGAAGGCCCCTTCTGCATAGGCGTTAATGGCACTGATCGAGGATGTCATG
>CBFGPB010000195.1:0-5190 GCA_965650545.1 uncultured Devosia sp.
GTGCTGGCCGCCCCGATTTCCGACCCGGCCGAAATCCGAAAGCGCCTCGTTGAGCAGGTCACGGGCGTCGTCCGCTGGACCGAAAGTGTCACCTGGCTCACCACGGCGGGTGGCGTCACCAACCTGGTCGAACTGGGCTCGGGCAAGGTGCTCACCGGCCTCGCCAAGCGCATCAATGCCGAGGCAACTGCCCAGGCCGTCGGTTCGCCAGCTGATATTGACGCCTTCGTGGCCCAGCTCAAAGCCTGAATCAAAGTCTGAAGCGCTTGAATCGCTTTCTCCTCGGAGGAGACCTAAATGTTTGATCTTTCTGGTAAACGCGCCCTCGTGACCGGCGCCAGCGGCGGTATTGGCCGCGAAATCGCCAAGGCCCTGGCCGCGGCGGGCGCCACCGTGGCGCTCTCCGGCACGCGCGTCGCGGCCCTTGAGGATACGCAGAAGGAAATCGGCAAGGATTGCCCGATCCTGCCGGCCAACCTTTCGAAGCTCGAAGAAGTCGACAAGCTCGTCCCCGCTGCCGAGGCGGCCATGGGCGGCGTCGATATTCTCGTCAACAATGCTGGCATGACCCGCGACAATCTCTTCATGCGCATGAAGGACGAGGAGTGGGACGAGGTCATCGCCGTCAACCTCACCGCTGCCTTCCACCTCAACCGCGCCGTCTTGCGCGGCATGATGAAGGCCCGCTGGGGCCGCATCATCGGCATTTCTTCGGTCGTGGGCGTCATGGGCAATCCGGGCCAGGGCAATTATGCCGCGTCCAAGGCGGGCCTGATCGGCATGAACAAGGCGCTGGCCTATGAAGTGGCCAGCCGCAACATCACCGTCAATTCCATCGCCCCGGGCTTCATCGCCTCGGCCATGACCGATGAGCTCAACGACAAGCAGCGCGAGTCGATCCTCTCCACTGTCCCGGCCGGGCGCCTCGGCACGGCGCAGGAAGTGGCCGGCTGCGCTGTCTTCCTCGCCAGCGATGCCGCTGCCTACATCACCGGCCACACGCTCAACGTGAATGGCGGCATGGCGATGATCTGATGTGGCGGTGTGGATGGCTGCAAGCGTTGCCACACCCGCTGCGCCGCCCTCGGGCTCGACCCGAGGGCCTCTACCCGCGAATGCAGGTCCTCGGGTCAGGCCCGAGGACGGCACCGGATATGTGCGGCGAATCCTGCCCCGGTCACGCCCTCCAGGCGCAATAGCCTTGGAAACCGGGCGAAACGCCTTGGCGAGCGGTGACAAAACGTGCTACCTCGCGCCGCGTTTACCCTTGCCGGGCCGCCTTGCGAGCGTCCAAATGGCCGCTTACATTGCCCGGACAAACCAACACCGCGCTTGATGATTTGGCTTTGCGCCAATAAGAAGCGAAACGAAACGTCGATTTCTAAAAAGGGAAGTCAAATATGAGCGATGTCGCTGATCGGGTCCGCAAGATCGTTGTGGAACACCTCAATGTGGATGCCGAAAAGGTCACTGAAAAGGCCAGCTTCATCGACGATCTGGGCGCGGACTCCCTGGATCAGGTCGAACTGGTGATGGCTTTCGAGGAAGAATTCTCGGTCGAGATCCCCGATGACGCTGCCGAGTCGATCCAGACCTTCGGCGACGCCGTCGCCTTCCTGACCAAGGCCACCAGCTAAGCTGGGACCAGGCCGCTGACCATGGAATTGCGCCGAGTCGTCGTAACCGGACTGGGACTAGTCACGCCGCTGGGTTGTGGTGTTGAAGCCACCTGGGCCAACATCCTTGCCGGCAAGAGTGGCGCCAAGCGTATCGACGATTTCGAGATCGACGATATTGCCTGCCAGATCGCCCATCGTATTCCGCTCGGGGACTATGCCGATGGCAAGTACAACCCCGACGAGTGGATGGAGGTGAAGGAGCAGCGCAAGGTTGATCCCTTCATCGTCTATGCCATGGCTGCGGCACAGCAGGCCATCGAGGATGCCGGCGTCGAGCCCAAGACCCAGGAAGAGCAGGAACGCACCGGCGTCCTGATCGGCTCGGGCATTGGCGGCATTGGCGGCATCTACGATGCCTCCATCACGCTGCACGAAAAGGGGCCGCGTCGCATCAGCCCCTTCTTCATTCCCGGACGCCTGATCAACCTGGCCGGCGGCCAGGTCTCGATCCGCTTCGGTCTCAAGGGCCCGAACCATTCCGTGGTGACCGCCTGTTCGACCGGCGCCCATGCCATTGGTGACGCTGCCCGTCTCATCGCCCTGGGCGATGCCGATGTGATGGTCGCCGGCGGTACGGAAAGCTGCATCAATCGCCTGTCCATGGCCGGCTTCTCTGCGGCCCGCGCCATGTCGACCGGCTTCAACGACAACCCTACCGCCGCCTCGCGGCCCTATGACAAGGACCGTGATGGTTTCGTCATGGGCGAGGGCGCTGGCATTGTCGTGCTCGAAGACTACGAGCGGGCCAAGGCCCGCGGCGCCAAGATCTATGGCGAAGTGATCGGCTATGGCCTTTCGGGCGATGCCTATCACATCACTGCCCCGTCGCCCGATGGCGATGGCGGTTTCCGCGCCATGAGCGCGGCGATCAAGCGCGCCGGCATCTCGGCCTCCGAAATCGACTACATCAATGCCCATGGCACCTCGACCCCGCTGGGTGACGAGATCGAACTGGGCGCGGTCACCCGCGTCCTGGGCGATGCGGCTCCCAAGGCGGTTATGAGCTCGACCAAGTCGGCTGTTGGTCACCTTCTGGGTGCGGCCGGTTCGGTGGAAGCCATCTTCTGTCTACTCGCCATGCGCGATGGCATTGCCCCGCCGACCCTCAATCTCGATAATCCCTCCGTCGAGACTGCGATCAATCTTGTGCCGCACAGGCCGCTCAAGAAGGAAATCAACGTGGCGCTGTCCAACAGCTTCGGCTTCGGCGGCACCAATGCCACGCTGGTGATGCGCAAGGTCAGCTAAAATTCTGCGAAAATTTTAGGGGGCACGTCGCCGGCAAGGCGATGTGCCCCTTGTTTTTGGCCCGAGCCATTGCGAACAATGCCGGTGCCCCGCCACATTCTGGCGCAAGAACAATGACAATCAGGCCTTAGGCCGGAATCGCACGCGACAGGGATGAGATGAACGACCGCAGGAACAGGCGCCGCCGCCGCTCGGGCAATGGCTTGATCGACATCCTCAATGGACTTCTCACCCTGCTGGTCATTGGCCTCGTCGTTATCGGCGGCGGGGTCTTCTACGTTGCCTCGCAATATTACGGGGACGGTCCCACCCGCGAGGATCGCGTCTTCCGCGTCGAATCGGGCAACACGCTTTCGACGACCGCGGGGCGCCTCGAAGAACAGGGCTTCATCACGAATTCCTTCATCTTCAGCCAGTTCGGCAGTCGCGTCGAGGAAAGCGCTGTGGTCAAGGCGGGTGATTTCAACATTCCCGCTGGCGCCAGCATGTCCGAAATCCTCAAGGAACTGACGACCGGCAATCCGTTGCGCTATGCCGTCACCATTCCCGAAGGCTGGACCGTCTGGCAGGCCGTCAACCGCATCAACAACGATGACCAACTGACCGGCTCCATTGGCCAACTGCCGCAGGAAGGCTCCATCCTGCCGGGCAGCTACGACTATGTCCCGGGCGACACCCGCCAGTCGGTTCTCGACAAGATGCAACTGGCCATGACCGAGGCGCTGGCCGAAGTCTGGGAGAGCCGGCAACCCGATTTGCCGCTCGAATCGCCGGCCGAACTGCTGACCCTGGCCTCCATCGTCGAGAAGGAAACCGGCATTGCCAGCGAGCGCCCGCAGATCGCGGCAGTCTTCGTCAATCGCCTGCGCGAGGGCATGCGCCTGCAGTCCGACCCGACCATCATCTATGGCATCACCAAGGGCCAGTCGACGCTCGACCGTGGCATTCGCCGCTCCGAGATCGAAGAGGCGACGCCCTACAACACCTACCAGATCGACGGCCTGCCGCCGACACCGATCGCCAATCCGGGCATCGAGGCCCTGCGCGCCGTCGCCAATCCCGACGACCACGACTACCTCTATTTCGTGGCCAAGGGCGCGACACCCAGCGAGGGACACGTCTTTGCCGAAACCTATGCCGAGCATCAGGACAATGTCGCCCGCTACCGCGAGATAGCCGCGGAGGCTGCGGCCCAGGCCGAGGCCGAGGCGGCCCGTCAGGCCCTCGAGGCCGAGCAGGCGCAAGCGGCTGAAGGCGAAGCGCAGCAGTGAGCGCCGCGCTCGCCAGCATGACCGGTTTTGCCCGCGCCGAGCGGCAGGCCGGACCCCTGCGCGCGCGCGTCGAACTCAAGTCCGTCAACGGCCGCGGCCTCGACATGCGCCTGCGGCTCTCGCCGGGTCTCGACGCGGTCGAAATCCCGCTCCGGCAACTGCTTGCAAAGGAACTGAGCCGCGGCTCGATCAACCTCGTGGCCAGCCTCGATCGTGCCGGCGCGACGGGCTCCGTTCGTGTCAACGAGCAGGCGCTGGCCTCGGTCATCGCTGCCCTCGATCTGGTGCGCCAGCAGGTGACCACCGCCATGCCGCAGCCCGAGGGCATCCTCGCGCTGCCAGGCGTCCTCGAAACCGATGACGGGGCAGGGGCGCTCGACGACGCCGAGATTACGGCGCTGATCCTGGATTGCGCCGCCGAGGCCATCCGGAGCCTCAAGGCCGCCCGCCAGCAGGAAGGCGCGGCCATCGCCGCCGTGCTTCTGGGGCAGCTCGACACCATCGCCATGCTGGTCTCATCGGCCGAGACACATCCCGCCCGCTCCCGCGCCGCCATCGAGGCCCGCCTGCGCGAACAACTCGAAGCCCTCGCACAGGACATCACCCTCCCGCAGGACCGGCTGGCGCAAGAGGCCCTGCTGCTCGCCACCAAGGCCGATATCCAGGAAGAGCTCGACCGCCTGCGCGCCCACATCACCGCCGCCCGTAAGCTGATCGCCGAAGGCGGCCCCGTCGGACGGCGCCTCGATTTCCTCGCGCAAGAGTTCAACCGCGAGGCCAATACGCTCTGTTCCAAGTCGAACGCGGTGGAGCTCACCGCCATCGGTCTTGACCTCAAGGCGGCGATCGATCAACTACGCGAGCAGGTTCAGAACATCGAATAGAGACGGGAACATGGAATTTCAGCGCCGCGGCGTCATGCTGGTGATTGCCTCGCCCTCGGGCGCCGGAAAATCCTCCATCTCGCGCTCGCTCTTCGGCGCCGATCCCAA
>CBFGPB010000196.1:0-5180 GCA_965650545.1 uncultured Devosia sp.
GTGACCGCCTTCCTGCTGCTGCTGGCCCTGCCGGTTCTGGCCGGCGCCATCACCATGATGCTGACCGACCGCAACTTCGGCACCATGTTCTTCAATCCTGAAGGCGGTGGCGACCCGGTGCTCTACCAGCACCTGTTCTGGTTCTTCGGTCATCCCGAAGTCTACATCATGATCCTGCCGGGCTTTGGCATCATCAGCCACATCGTGGCCACCTTCAGCCGCAAGCCCGTCTTCGGTTACATGGCCATGGCCTACGCCATGGTGGCCATTGGCTTCGTCGGTTTCGTCGTGTGGGCGCACCACATGTACACGACCGGCCTCAGCCTCGACGTGCAGCGCTACTTCGTGGCAGCCACCATGGTCATCGCGGTGCCGACGGGCGTGAAGATCTTCTCGTGGATTGCCACCATGTGGGGCGGCTCCATCACCTTCCGCACCCCCATGCTCTGGGCCATCGGCTTCATCTTCCTGTTCACCGTTGGCGGTGTGACTGGCGTGGTGCTGGCCAATGCCGGTGCCGACCGCGCCCTGCACGACACCTATTACGTGGTCGCGCACTTCCACTATGTGCTCTCGCTGGGCGCCGTGTTCTCGATCTTTGCCGGCTGGTACTACTGGTACCCCAAGATGTTCGGCTACATGTACAACGAGTTCCTGGGCAAGCTGCACTTCTGGGTCATGTTCGCCGGTGTGAACCTGATCTTCTTCCCGCAGCACTTCCTCGGTCTCGCCGGCATGCCACGTCGCTACATCGACTACCCCGATGCCTTCGCAATGTGGAACCGCGTCTCCTCGGTCGGCTACTACATCACCTTCGTGGCCATGATCATCTTCTTCTACGCCACCTGGGAAGCCAGCCGGAAGAAGCGCCCTGCCGGTGACAATCCCTGGGGCGAGGGTGCCACGACGCTGGAATGGACGCTGAGTTCGCCTCCGCCCTTCCACCAGTTCTCGACCCTGCCCAAGATCGACAGCAAGGACGCGCACTAAGCGCTCCGAACAAGATCAAGCGGCCCGCGCAACGTGCGGGCCGCACCCAAAAAGGAAAGACCAGTGGCTCTAGTTGACGACAGCAGGGAAGTATCCGCCTTTGCCGGCGGTGCGCGCGTCGAGGATTACCTCGCGCTGCTGAAGCCGCGCGTCATGTCCCTGGTCGTGTTCACGGCGCTCGTCGGCATGCTGGTGGCGCCCGGCGGCATCAATCCGCTGATCGGCTTCATCGCCATCGCCTGCATCGCCATCGGCGCGGGCGCCTCCGGGGCGCTCAACATGTGGTATGATGCTGATATTGATGCCATCATGAGCCGCACGCAGAACCGCCCCATTCCTGCCGGTCGCATGACCCGCGGCGAGGCCTTGGCCTTCGGCCTCGTTCTCTCCGCCTTTTCGGTGACGTTGTTGGGCCTGGCCACCAACTGGGTTGCCGGAGGGTTCCTCGCCTTCACCATCTTCTTTTACGCCGTCGTCTATACGATGTGGCTCAAGCGCTCGACGCCGCAGAACATCGTCATCGGCGGCGCCGCCGGTGCCTTCCCGCCCATGGTCGGCTGGGCTGCGGTCACCGGGACATTGAGCTGGGAGAGTTTCGCGCTCTTCCTCATCATCTTTCTCTGGACGCCGCCGCATTTCTGGGCCCTGGCGCTCTACAAGCAGGGCGACTATGGCGCGGCTGGCATTCCCATGATGCCCAACGTGGCCGGCGAAACCTCCACCAAGTGGCAGATCTTCGGCTATTCCATCGTCTTGGCCGTTGCCAGCCTGCTGCCCAACTGGCTGGGCTTTTCCGGGTGGATCTACGGCGCCGTCGCGGTTGTGTCCGGGATTGGCTTTATCTGGCTTTGTCTGCGTCTTCTGCGCGCCAAGGACTCCGTGTCCATGCGTCGCACCGCCCGCACCGTCTTCACCTATTCCCTGAGCTATCTGTTTGTGCTGTTCCTGGCGCTGTTCACCGACTTCATCGCCCTGCGCTTGGGAGTAATCTGATCATGGCCGAGCAATCCGGAGCCAAGCTGGCACCCAACGGGATGACCGAAGCCGAGGACGCCGCTTTCCGCAGGCAGCGCCGCCGCCGCTCGATTGCCCTCGCGGTTGCCCTGGCACTCTTCGCCCTGACGTTCTATGCGCTGACCATCATCAAGATGGGTCCGGCCCTGTTCGAGCGCGCACTCTGATGGCAGACGCGACAGCGCCTTTTCAGCCCGCCGATCCGAGCCGTCGCAATCGCCGCGTGGCCGTGATGCTGGCTGGCGTGGCGGCGGGCATGGTGGGCCTCGCCTTTGCCTCCGTGCCGCTCTATCAGCTCTTCTGTCAGGTCACCGGCTTTGGTGGAACGACGCAGGTTGCCGCCGACAATCCAAAAGGCGTCATCACCCGCGAAATGAAGGTGCGTTTCGACGTCAATGTCGATCGAGCGCTCAATTGGACCGTCACGCCGGCCGCGTCCATAACCGACCAGATCGGCAAGGTCGACACGGTCAACTATATTGCCACCAATCACTCCGATAAGCCGGTCACCGGCCAGGCGATCTTTAATGTCGTACCCGAAAAGGCCGGCATCTACTTCAACAAGATCGAGTGCTTCTGCTTTACCGAGCAGACCCTGCAGCCGGGTGAAACGGTGGAAATGCCCATCGTCTTCTTCGTCGATCCCGATCTCGACGAAAACCACGAACTCGATACCATCAAAGAGATCACGCTCTCTTATACCTTCTACGCTTCAGACAGTGAGGGAAGCTGAACATGGCCGCCATTGAAAAGAATCACGACTACCACATGGTGGAACCGAGCCCCTGGCCGTTCGTCATCTCGGTCGCGGTCTTCGTCATGATGATCGGCGCCGTCGCCTGGATGCAGGAATGGACCCCCTGGCTGTTTTTCATCGGCCTGGCTGGCGTGCTTTACAGCTTCTACGCCTGGTGGTCCGATGTCGTGAAGGAAGCCAATGACGGCGTCAGCCATACCCCGGTCGTGCAGATGCACCACCGCTACGGCATGATGCTTTTCATTGCCTCGGAAGTGATGTTCTTCGTCGCCTGGTTCTGGGGTTATTTCGACTTCTTCTTCCGCCCTGATGACGTCGAGCAATATGCCCGCGTTGCCGCCACGGGTGGTCACTGGCCGCCGGCCGGCGTGGAACTCTTCGATCCGTTCCATCTGCCGCTGTTCAACACACTGATCCTGCTGACGTCTGGCACCACCGTGACCTGGGCGCACCATGCCCTGCTCGAGAACGACCGTCAGGGCCTGCGCTGGGGTCTGGTGCTCACTGTTGCCCTCGGTGTTCTCTTCACCTTTGTGCAGTTCCTCGAATACACCCATGCCGGCTTTGCCTTCGGCGGACCGGGTGCCTCGACCTATGGCGGCGCCTTCTTCATGGCGACCGGCTTCCATGGCTTCCACGTCATCATTGGTACCATCTTTCTCGCCGTCTGCCTGATCCGCGCCGAGATGGGGCACTTCACCCCGGAACGCCACCTCGGCTTCGAATTCGCGGCCTGGTACTGGCACTTCGTGGACGTGGTCTGGCTGTTCCTCTTCGCCTCGATCTACATCTGGGGCAGCTGGGGCGTGGCGCTGAGCCACTAGGCCCGAAGGCAACGTGAATTGAGGGCGCGGCGAGGCTGCGCCCTTTTTCTTTGGAGACCCCGATGAGCAAGGCCGATGTGTCGCTCCGGCGCAGCCTCAAATGGACAGACTGGCTGTTTGCCGCATTGATGCTGGCGCTGGCCGGGACTTGCATCCTCCTTGGCAACTGGCAGATGGCGCGCCTGGCCGAGAAGGAAGCCCTTGTCGCCGCTGTTGACCAACGGCTGGCCTCCGAACCTATGCCGGTGCCGGACGCGGACCAGTGGCCCGGCCTCGATCTTGATCAATGGAACTTCCAGCCGGTCTCGCTCACAGGGAGCTATCGTTACACCCAGACAGTGACCGTGTTCACGAGCCTTTCCGATGCGCGCGGGCGCTTCTCCGGCCCCGGTTATTGGGTAGTGACGCCATTCGAACTTGATGCCGGTGGCACGATCTTCGTGAACCGCGGATTTGTGCCGCAGGAATACCAGGAACAGGCCGCGCTGGGGGATCTGCATGGCGATGATCCGGGTAGCGTCACCCTTGTGGGTCTTTTCCGTCCGGGCGAGGAAGCGGGATTCATGGTCCCCGAGCCGGACATGTCCAACCGGATCGAATGGGTGCGCGATCCAAACCGGCTTGCCGCTATGGTCGATCCGGCGTTGGCGCCCATCGCCCCCTTCTATGTCGACCTCCTCGCTGGCGCTGAAGGTGACCTGCCACAGGGGGGCGAAACCGTCGTCAGCTTCACCAACAATCATTTCGGCTACGCGCTGACCTGGTACGGGTTCGCCGTGGTTGCTGTGGCCATGCTGGGCGTCTGGTTGCTTCGACAGCGGCGCTTGCGGCAGACGACAGCCGGATGACCGCCGAAACCTTGCGGCAACAGTCCGCTTTGACTAGGTTGCAACAATTCTAAAAGGGCACTTCCCCCCGATGCAGTTTGTTTCCACGCGCGGCCAGGCGCCGGCGCTCGGCTTCTCCGATGCAGTTCTGGCAGGCCTTGCCGCAGACGGTGGCCTCTATGTCCCCGCGACCTGGCCTCAGGTCAGCGCGGTGGAAATTGCGGCCTTTGCCGGCAAGCCCTATGCCGATGTCGCTTATGCGATCATCTCCCGCTTTACGGATGGCGAGATTCCGGCCGGCAAACTCAAAGCCATCATCGACGAGGCCTATGCCACGTTCCGCCATCCCTCGGTAACGCCGCTGGTGGAACTGGAGCCAGGCCACTTCGTGCTCGAGCTCTTCCATGGGCCGACCCTGGCCTTCAAGGACGTGGCCATGCAGTTCCTCAGCCGGGTGATGGATCACATCCTCGGCGAACGCGGTCTCAAGGCCACCATCGTTGGCGCCACCTCCGGCGATACCGGCTCGGCCGCGATCGAAGCCTTCCGTGGCCGCGACACCACCGACATCTTCATCCTCCATCCCAAGGGGCGAACGTCGGAAGTGCAGCGCCGGCAGATGACGACGGTGTTGGACGGCAACGTCCACAACATTGCGCTCGAAGGCACGTTCGACGATTGCCAGGACGCGGTGAAGGCCATGTTCAACAACCATGCCTTTCGCGATCGCGTGCGCCTCTCCGGCGTCAATTCCATCAACTGGGGCCG
>CBFGPB010000197.1:0-5134 GCA_965650545.1 uncultured Devosia sp.
CCGATCCAGTTGGCGGCATTGTCGGGCGTGCCGATGGCGTCGAGCATGTCGAGGACCGGGCCCGGTGCGCCGCCATGGAGCGGCCCCTTGAGGGCGCCGAGCGCGGCGATCACCGCCGACGCATAGCCGGCGCGGGTCGACGCAACGACGCGGGCGGTAAAGGTCGAGGCGTTGAGGCCGTGATCGGAGACAGTGACGAGATAGGTATCGAGGGCGCGGACGGCCTCCGGCTCGGGCTGGGCACCGGTCAGCATGGCCAACATGTCCTCGGCATGGCTGCGGCCGATATTGGGGGCGACAGGCTTCTCGCCGGCATGGGCGCGGACCAGCGCGGGAACGAAGACGGCGGGGGCGGCGATCTGCATCAGGGCCGTGGATTTGTCCTCGCCATCGGGGAGCCGGGCCATGAGGGCCCGGACGCCTTCGGTGACGCCGAGGGCGATCACGCCAGGATCGAGATTGGCCACCTGCTGGAAGGCCAGCATGCGGGCCTGGGCCAGTTCGGCGCGGATCGCCTCGGCATTGCTCGATAGCAGGTCGGGCAGCAGCAGGGCGAGCACCCCTTCATAGGGGACGCGTCCGGCGAGATCGCCGAGTTCATGGCCGCAGATGACGAGGCGGCCATGGGCGCCATCGACTTCGCTGAGGCGGGTTTCGGCGGCGATGACGTCATCGAGACCGGACATGTTGTTCTCCTAGGTGTTTTGCCCTATTTTCAGCCAATCAAGATTGACGTCAATCTTGATGCGATTGATCAATATGAGGCGATGATGAGTTGGCTGACAGCAGAAGAAGCGCTGGCTCAATTGGGCACCAAACCGCAGACCCTCTATGCCAATGTGAGCCGCGGCCGGATCACCGCGCGGCCAGACCCGGATGATCCACGCAGGAGCCTCTATAGACAGGACGATGTCGAGCGGCTGGCGGGGCGGCAGCAGGGCCGACGGCCCGCGCACAGGGTGGCGGCGGAATCGATTGCCTGGGGAGAGCCGGTGCTGGAGACCAGCATTGCCACCGTGGCAGAGGGGCGGCTGCTCTATCGCGGGCAGGATGCCGCGGCTTTGGCGGGAAGCGCAACGCTGGGCGCTGTGGCCCGGCTGCTCTGGAATGCCGGGGCGGAAGTGGATTTTGCTGGCAAGGCCCGGGCCCTGTCGCCAGGGATGGCAGCAGCCTATCGCGCCGTGGCCGAACTGGCAGCAACGGACATGCCGTCCGCCGGCCGCAACCGCGCCGTGCTGCTGGCGGATGCGGCGCGGGTCGTCTCCTTTCTTGCGGGGGCGCTGGCGGCGCCGGGAGTGGACCCGGTGCATGAGCGGCTGGCGCGGCAATGGCGGCGACCAGAGGCGGCCGACCCGATCCGGCGCGCGCTGGTGCTGTTGGCCGAGCACGAGCTCAACGCCTCGACCTTTGCCGCGCGGGTGACCGCCTCGACCGGAGCACCGCTGTCGGCAGCGGTACTGGCGGGGCTTGCGGCGCTTTCGGGCCCGCTGCATGGCACGGCGAGCCAGAGCATGGCGGGGCTGGTGGACCGGGCAAGATCACAGGGGGCGGAGGCGGCCATCGCCGCGCAGCTTCGCCAGGGCGGCGCCCTGCCCTGTTTCGGGCACAAGCTCTATCCGGATGGCGACGTGCGGGCGGTGGCGCTGATGGCCGCGTTTCCCATGCCCGATCTGTTCAGGAGCCTGGCCGAGGCGGGGGAGCGTCTCGCGGGGGAAAAACCCAATGTGGACTTTGCGCTCTGCGCCCTCGTCGAGACTTATGACCTACCAGCTGATGCACCGCTGCAAATCTTTGCGCTGGCGCGGAGCGTGGGCTGGATCGCCCATGCGCTGGAGCAGGTCGAGACGGGGGCGCTGATCCGGCCAAGGGCGCGGTATGTGGGGGCATAGGCAGCGCTAGAGACAGGCGCCGCCTTGCTCTACGTTCGCAAAGTTCAGACGATCCCCGTCATCATAACCAATGAGCACAAACAGCTCACTGCCGCAGGCAATATTCAAAGCCCCGGCCGAAAGCCTGAACTTCTGCATCGTGACGGAGCCCGGAGGCAGCGCCTCATAGCGGGTGCCCCACGCTTGGAGGCCCGCATTCAATAGTTGGGCCTCCACGTCCGCCCTTGCCTCTCCGCCACGGAACAGCCCGGGAATCAGGCTCGGTCCGTCATTCCGGGCCTGAAGCTCTCTATACTGATAAAGGTGCCTCGTCGTGTCGTTGAGCAGCAGTTGCGGCTTGTAAGTGCACTCGACGAGATAGCCGAGAGGCAGAATTACAAACACTGCCCAGACGGTCAGAGACCAGATCGCGTGACGAACCCTCATCCCTACCCAAACACGCTCGCGCCCTTGTCGGCGACGCCGACGAGGTGGCGGAAGCCTTCGAAGAGTTCGCGGCCCATGCCGAAATGCTGGGAACGGAGGTCCTCGGTGGCGGGGGTGCGGGAGAAGAATTCCTTTTCGTCGCCGAGGAAGGTCAGCGTGCCCTCATTGGCGTCGAGGCGGATGAGGTCGCCGTCGCGGATCTTGCTGATCGGGCCGCCATCGACGGCTTCCGGGGTCATGTGGATGGCGGCGGGCACCTTGCCCGAGGCGCCGGACATGCGGCCGTCGGTGACCAGCGCCACCTTGAAGCCGCGCCCCTGAAGGACGCTGAGGGGCGGAGTGAGGTTGTGCAATTCGGGCATGCCGAGGGCCTTGGGACCGGAGAAGCGGACGACGGCAATCATGTCGCCATCGAGTTCGCCGGCCTTGAAGGCGCGCTGCAGGCCTTCCTGGCCGTGGAAGACGCGGGCGCGTGCCTCGATGACCCGGTGCTCTTCCTTGACGGCCGAGACCTTGATGACCGAACGGCCGAGATTGCCGGTAAGGAGCTTGAGGCCGCCCGTTGCCTGGAAAGGCTCGTTGACGCCGGTGAGCACCTTGGGCAGGGCGCTCTGTTCGGGCGAGGGCTCAAAGGTCAGGCCCTCATCGTTGAGCTTGGCTTCGACCGTGTAACCGGAAAGGCCCGTGCCCCAGACGGTCTTGACGTCTTCATGCAGGTAGCCGCCGGCGAGCAGTTCCTTGATGAGGAAGCCCATGCCGCCAGCGGCGTGGAAATGGTTCACGTCGGCGACGCCATTGGGATAGACGCGGGCGAGGAGCGGCGTGGCGTCCGAGAGGTCGGACATGTCATCCCAGGTGATCTGGATGCCGGCGGCGGCGGCCATGGCGATCAGGTGCATGGTGTGGTTGGTGGAGCCGCCGGTGGCATGGAGGCCGACGAGGCCGTTGACGAAGGCCTTCTCGTCGAGGATGTGGCCGATGGGCGTATAGTTGTTGCCCAGGGCACTGAGCGACAGAGCGCGCTTGGTGGCCTCGCGGGTCAGCGCATCGCGCAGCGGCGTACCGGGATTGACGAAGCTGGCGCCGGGCAGGTGCAGGCCCATGATCTCCATGAGCATCTGGTTGGAATTGGCCGTGCCGTAGAAGGTGCAGGTGCCGGGCGAGTGATAGGACTTGCTCTCGGCTTCGAGCAGTTCGGCCCGGCCGACTTTGCCCTCGGCATAGAGCTGGCGGACCTTGCTCTT
Source organism: uncultured Devosia sp. (assembly GCA_965650545.1). Taxonomy (GTDB): domain Bacteria; phylum Pseudomonadota; class Alphaproteobacteria; order Rhizobiales; family Devosiaceae; genus Devosia. The sequence continues at coordinate 3,560 of CBFGPB010000197.1, forward strand.
TTCGTCATTGGGAATGCCCGAGGGCATGGGACCGGCGGGAATGAAGACGGCGGGGAGGTGACCAAAGGTCAGCGCGCCGATGACGAGGCCGGGGACGATCTTGTCGCAGATACCGAGATAGACGGCAGCGTCGAACATGTTGTGCGAAAGGGCAATGGCCGTCGACATGGCGATGACATCGCGGGAGAACAGCGACAGGTCCATGCCGGGCTGGCCCTGGGTGACGCCGTCGCACATGGCCGGGACGCCGCCCGCCACCTGCGCCGTGGCGCCGATCTCGCGGGCCGCCTGCTTGATGATATCGGGATAGAATTGATAGGGCTGATGAGCGCTCAGCATGTCGTTGTAGCTGGTGACGATCCCCAGATTGAGCGCCTTGTTGCCGGCAATGGCGGCCTTTTCAGCCGGGGAGCAGGCGGCAAAGCCGTGGGCCAGGTTGCCGCAGGAGAGCGCAGCGCGATAGACGCCGGCCTCGCGCGCATTCTCAATCCGGTTGAGATAGTCCCGGCGCGTGTCGCGGCTGCGCGCGGCAATGCGGTCGGTCACGTCCTGGATGGCCTGGCGGACGGTCATGGCAGTCTCCAATAGCTGGCAAGGGCGCGCCAGAAGGGGGCCGCTGGCGCGGGTTTACCTTGCATCAAACCTGCTGCCCACAGGCGGCCAGAGCGGTCGATTGGGGACCACCCCAGGAGCCTTATGGGCACCAGTAAACTGTAACCGGCGCGCCCGAGCGCAGCACGGCGCGGATCGGCATGTCGGCAACCGGACCATCGCCCAGGGCCGCTTCGAGCACCTGGGCCTTCTCGTCGCCTTCGATGTGAAGGTAGAGGCCATCGGTCTCAAGCAGGCGCGGCAGGGTGAAGGTGATGCGCGGCTCGCCGGCGCCGGGAGCGCGGATGGCAAGGGTCGGGCCCTCGGCGGTCAGCGCCGCGTCGAGCGTGTCGCCACCGGGGAAGAAGCTGGCGGTGTGACCATCATTGCCCATCCCGAGGATGACTGCGGCGAACGGCTTGGGCAATTCGGCCATCAGCGCATTCGTCTTGGCGACCGCCGCATCAGTCGGGGCATCGCCACCCGAATAGAGCGGGAAAAAGCGGGCCACGGCAGCAGGCCCCTGCAGCATCTTCTCGTTGACCAGCAGCGCATTGGAGCGGTCGCTGGTCTCGTCGACCCAGCGCTCGTCCACCAGCGTGACCACGACCTTTTCCCAGTCGATGTCCTTGGTCTTGCCCAGGGCCTGGAAGAACTTTCCGGGCGTCGATCCACCGCTCACCGCAATGGCGGCAGCGCCCCGTTCGGCAATGGCCGCGCGGATGCGGTCGGCCACTGCCTCGGCAAGTTCCTTGGCGAGGGTCGGCTTGTCAGCAAAGCTGCGGCGTTCAATGGTCACGAGAGCGGACCCTCATACCAGGTGCGGCCGTCGCGCTCGATGAGGGCAATGGCGCCGCTCGGGCCCCAGGTGCCCGCGGTGTAGGTCTGCGGCGGCTCGCTGGCGCGGTCCCAGGCCTGTCGGATGGGATCGACCCACATCCAGGCGGCTTCGAGCTCGTCGCGGCGCATGAACAGGGTCTGCGA
>CBFGPB010000198.1:0-5102 GCA_965650545.1 uncultured Devosia sp.
ATTGTCGGCCCCGACATCATCCCGGTCGGTGGCGGGCTGGGCAATGCCCATGCTCTGGTCGCCCGGTTGGACGAAGCGGTCCGCGCGCGTATCCTCAGGCGCATAGACCGGCCGCTAGTCGTGCCGGCGCAACTGACCGTCGATGCAGGCCTCATCGGGGCGGCGAGCCTGGCCTATTCGGAGGGTATGGCATGACACTGCTGGAAATCTGCGTGGACGATGCCGACGGCCTCTTTGCCGCCATCGAAGGCGGCGCCGACAGGGTCGAACTCTGTTCCGTCCTGGAACTGGGCGGGCTCACCCCCATGCCCGGTCTTATGGCCCTCGCCGCCGCATCCCCGGTGCCGGTGCGGGCCATGATCCGCCCCCGTGCCGGCGATTTTGTCTTCGGCCCGCGCGATCTCGACGCCATGCTGGGCGATATCGAGGCCGTGCGCCAGGCTGGCTTGGAAGGCGTTGTGCTGGGCGCCAGCCACCCGGATGGACGGCTCGACATCGCCATGCTGGAGCGGCTGGTCGATGAGGCGGGGGAAATGCGAAAAACCCTGCACCGCGCCTTCGATCTCGTCCCCGACCTCGCCGAGGCCGTGGAACAGGCGGTGGCCCTGGGCTTCGATACCATTCTGACCTCCGGTCGCGCCCGCACCGCGCCCGAAGGCATTGCCGATCTTGCTGAGGCGCATCAACTGGCCGATGGCCGCATCACCATCATGGCGGGGTCCGGGGTCACGGCTGAGACAGCGCCCTCCATTCTGGCGCGAGCGCCACTGGCGGCGCTGCATGGCGCCTGCGGCGAACCGGCGGACGCTGACTCGGCCCCCGCCCAGCGCCTCGGCTTCGTCAGCCCCACGCGCCGCAAGACCAGCCGCGACCGCGTGGCCGCGCTCAAGGCCGTGATTTCTGGCTGATCGCGCCCTCTATTCCCAGGCCTGCAACATCGCATCGGCGACGAATTGCAGGTGCTTTGCCATGGCACTGCGGGCGGCGTCGGCATTGCCGCTGACCACGGCCGCGACAATGGCCTCATGGTCGCCCAGGATATGCTCGCGCACCTCGCCCACTTCGAGCAGGTGCTGGTGAAAACGCGTATCGACTTCGTCGCCGCGCGCCTTCCAAAGACCGTCGAGCATTTCGCGCAGCACCGAATTGCCGCTGGCATCGGCCAGGGTCATGTGCAGGTTGCGGTCGGCGTCGAAGGACCAGAGGCCGCTGGCCGATTCGGACCGCATCTGGCGCAGCGTCTCGGCCAGTCGTGTCATGCCCTCGGGCGCTATGTTCTGGCTGGCCAGGGCCGCCGCTTCCGGCTCCAGCAGCCGCCGGACGGCGGTCACTTCCAGGGGTGAAGCACTCAATTCGGGCAGGGCCATGCGCGCATCGCCCCGCTTGCGCACGAAGGCGCCCACGCCCACCCGCACCTCCACCAGCCCCGCGACCTCTAGTGCAATCAGCGCCTCGCGCACCGTGGGGCGGGAGACGCCCAGGCTCAGGGCCAGGTCGCGCTCGGACGGCAATTGCCGCCCGGCCTCGACCGCCCCGCCCATGATCTGGTCGCGGATCTGGTCAGCGATCTGGATATAGAGTTTGCGGTTGGAAACGGCCTGAAGCTTCATCTGATCCCCTCGGGCACACTCATAGCGGCACTCGACGCGCATGTCCACTGGTCTGACCACTTGACAGCCTGACTGACTTGCCATTAGCTCTGCGCCAACTGATGAGCCCGGCGCCAAGACCGGCTCTCACTTGGGAGGATTGCAGATGAGCGAGGAGATGTCCGGCTCCGGACAGCGTGCGACCGTGCCGCTGGTCGAAATGGTCGGGATCGACAAGTCCTTCCCCGGCGTCAAGGCGCTCGTCCAGGCGCGCTTCGAACTTCTGCCCGGCGAGGTCCATGCCCTGATGGGTGAGAACGGCGCCGGCAAGTCGACCCTCATGAAAGTGCTCTCGGGCGTCTATGCCCGCGATGCCGGCGAGGTGAGGCTCGACGGCAAGCCTGTGGAAATCACCTCGCCGCGCCAGGCGCAGGATGCGGGCATTTCCATCATCCATCAGGAACTGGCCCTGATGCGCGACCTCACCGCCGCGCAGAATATCTTCATCGGCCGCGAGCCGCGCCGCTTCGGCATTCTCGACGAAGGCCAGCTCAACCGTGACGCGGCAGCCATCTTCGCCTCGATGAATTTGAAGCTCGAGCCAACCGTCCCGGTCGAAAGCCTCACCATCGCCAAGCAGCAGATGGTCGAGATCGCCAAGGCGCTCTCCTATCGCTCCAGGGTGCTGATCATGGATGAGCCGACGGCCGCTCTCAACGATGCCGAGATCGCCGAGCTCTTCGCCATCATCAACCGGCTCAAGGCCGAGGGCGTGGGGATTGTCTACATCAGCCACAAGATGGACGAGATCAAGCGCATCTCCGACCGTGTCACCGTCATGCGCGACGGTGAATATGTCGGCACCGTGCCGGCCGCCGACACGCCCATCGAAACCATCATTTCCATGATGGTGGGCCGCACCCTCAGCAATGACGCCCTCGTCATTCCCAACACGTCCAATGCGCCGGTGGCGCTGGAGGTAAAGGGCTTGCGGCGTGGGCGTGAAATCCGCGATGTCAGCTTTTCGGTGCGCAAGGGCGAGATTCTCGGCTTTGCCGGCCTCATGGGGGCAGGACGCACCGAGGTGGCCCGCGTCATCTTCGGCGCCGATCATCGCGAGGCCGGCGAGATCTGGGTGCATGGCCAGCGCGTGGGCATTTCCTCGCCGCGCGACGCGGTCGAAAAGGGCATCGGCTATCTCTCCGAAGACCGCAAGCTCTTCGGCCTCGCCACCGGCCTCGACGTCCGCAACAACATCGCCCTGGCCAGCCTCGAACGCTTTACCGGCCCCATGGGCGTGCTCAACGAGGCCGGCATGGCCAGCGCGGCCAAGGACTATATCCGCCAGCTCGCCATCAAGACCCCCAGCGACACCCAGGAGTCGCGGCTCCTCTCGGGCGGCAACCAGCAGAAGGTGGTGATCGCCAAGTGGCTGCTGCGCGACTGCGACATCCTGATCTTCGACGAGCCGACCCGCGGCATCGATGTCGGCGCCAAGTCCGAAATCTACAAGCTGCTCAATAATCTCGCCGCCCAGGGCAAGGCCATCATCGTCATTTCCTCGGAGCTTCCCGAAATCCTGAGGCTCTCCCACCGAATCGCCGTCATGTGCGAGGGGCGGCTGACCGGCATCCTGCCCGGCGGAGCGAGCCAGGAAGAGGTCATGCGCCTCGCCACCATGCGCGAAGCGGCCATGATGCCGGACGCGGAGATGCGCCATGCGGGGTAGTCCTTGTCCGTTAACCTGCGCGGCGCCACCCCACCCTCATTCCCTCCCCATCGAGGGGAGGGAGGCGCAGGGTGCGGCCTCAGTGTTCATCGTCTCCCTCCCCCTTGTGGGGAGGGACCAAGGGTGGGGGTTTACGACTTCCACGACCGGAGAAAATTCATGACCGACACAACCGCCCCGGGCCAGAAGACCGGCATTCGCATCACCGGCGCTTTCCATCGCCTGCTGGCCTTTTCGGGCCTGATTGCGCTCATCGTGGTCTTCTCGCTGGCCTCGCCCAATTTCATGCAGACCCAGAACATCCTGGCCATCCTGCAGGCGACCTCGGTCAACGGCGTCCTCGCCATTGCCGCGACGCTCGTCATCATCACCGGCGGCATCGATCTTTCGGTCGGCACGCTCATGACCTTCTGCGCCGTGATCACCGGCGTCATCCTCACCTATCTCGGCCTGCCTTTGCCCCTGGGCATCATCGGCGCCATCCTGGCGGGTACCCTGGTCGGCTTCACCTCGGGCACGATCATCGCCAAATTGAAGGTGCCGCCCTTCATCGCCACCTTGGGCATGATGCTGATCATGAAGGGCCTGTCGCTGGTCATTTCCGGCACCCGCCCGATCTACTTCAACGACACGCCCGGCTTTTCGCAAATTTCGCTGGGCTCGGTGGTCGGCTCGGTCATTCCGGGTCTGCCCATCCCCAATGGCGTGCTGATCCTCTTCGCCGTGGCGATCCTCGCCGCCTTCATTCTCGGCAAGACCGCCCTCGGCCGCTACACGTTTGCATTGGGCTCCAATGAAGAAGCGGTGCGTCTGTCGGGCGTCAATGTCGATCGCTGGAAGATCGCCGTCTATGCGCTGGCCGGCTCGATCTGCGGCGTGGCGGGCCTGCTCATCGCCAGCCGGCTCAATTCGGCCCAGCCGGCTCTCGGCCAGGGCTATGAGCTCGACGCCATCGCTGCCGTGGTCATCGGCGGCACCTCGCTCTCGGGTGGTCGCGGCACCGTGCTCGGCACGCTGATCGGCGCCCTCATCATCTCCGTGCTGGCCAACGGCCTGCGCATCCTATCGGTGGCCCAGGAATGGCAGACGGTGGTGACTGGCACCATCATCATCCTGGCCGTCTATGCCGACATACTGCGGCGCCGCAAACTTTAGGCGCCGGACCTGCCTGCGCATCACGCGCCAACACCAACAAGAAGACTGCAGACCAGTTCTATCGTAGCATTTGGGAGGATTACCATGCTCAACCGCCGTACCCTGCTCGGCGCCATCAGTGCCGTGGCCATGCTGGCCGCTGCCGGCCCCGCAATGGCACAGGAAAACTATGATATCGCCCTCATTTCCAAGGGCTTCCAGCACCAGTTCTGGCAGGCCGTGAAGGCCGGTGCCGATCAGGCTGCCGCCGACCTCGGCGTCACCGTGACCTTCGAAGGTCCGGAAACCGAAAGCCAGGTCGACCGCCAGATGGACATGCTCGCTGCCGCCCTGTCGCGCCAGCCCGACGCCATCGGCTTTGCCGCGCTCGACAGCCAGGCGGCCACCCCGCTGCTGCAGCAGGCCAAGGATGCCGGCATTCCGGTCATCGCCTTCGACTCCGGCGTCGATAGCGACATCCCGCTGACCACCGCCACCACCGACAACGTGGCTGCTGCCGCGCTGGCAGCCGACGTCATGGCCGAGCTGATCGGCGGCGAAGGCAAGGTGGCCATCGTGGCCCACGACCAGACCAGCCGCACCGGCATCGACCGTGTCGACGGCTTCTCCAACCGCATCAAGGAAGCCTA
>CBFGPB010000199.1:0-5097 GCA_965650545.1 uncultured Devosia sp.
GGCGAATGGTGGGTGCGACAGGGATTGAACCTGTGACCCCTGCCGTGTGAAGGCAGTGCTCTCCCGCTGAGCTACGCACCCGCTGCCGAAGCAGGGAAAGAAGAGAGATGGTGGGCGTGACAAGGATCGAACTTGTGACCCCTACGATGTCAACGTAGTGCTCTCCCGCTGAGCTACACGCCCATCTCTCCGGGACGGAACGCCCTGCGGCGTCTCCGGTGGCGCGGATAGACCATAAATCCGGCTATGCGGTCAAGGGGCAAAAACCGGGGAGTTGGAACTCTGTGGAAACTCGCTGCGGGGAGTCAGCTGGCGTGTATTTCGAGGACCGGCGCGGAGCGTACATGAGTACGTGAGCACCGGAAACGCAGAAATGCGCGTCAGATGGCCGCCGCAGTAGAGTTTCCTACGCCGCAAGCAGGCGCTCGACCTCGTTGACCAGGTCCTTCAAATGGAAGGGCTTGGAGAGCACCGAAGCGTCCTTGGGGGCGTCGCTGTCGGGGTTGAGCGCCACGGCGGCAAAGCCGGTGATGAACATGACCTTGAGATCCGGATCGAGTTCGGTGGCGCGCCGCGCCAGTTCGATCCCGTCCATTTCCGGCATGACGATATCGCTGAGCAGCAGCGAGAACGGTTCCTCGCGCAGGCGCTCATAGGCGGAAAGGCCATTGTCGAAGGACACGACCTCGTAGCCGGCATTCTTGAGCGCCCGCGTCAGGAACTGGCGCATGTCGTTGTCGTCTTCGGCGAGCAGGATTCGCTTCATTACTTAGCCCCTTGGCCGTTTCGGCGAGTGAGTCGGGTGTTGGCCGATGTTTAAGCCACTCCGCCGCTTTCGCAACCGTCTGCAGGCCCTTCACCCGCGCTTTTCCGCTCTGTTCGCATTCTTGCGACAATCTGGACAAGTCGGTTACGCCGCGCCACACTCACCATCAGCAAATCACTATGGCGGACAGCGAACCGCCTCTTGGGGGAATCTGCGTGCGGTCCGACTATTGGGATCAACCGGCATTCGAAACCATCCGGCCCCGGCGGCTGGTCGCCCCGGTCGTGTTCAATTCGCCTCATTCAGGCCGCGTCTATCCCGAGCGGTTCCTGGCCATGGCCCGGCTCGATCATCTGTCGATCCGCCAGTCGGAAGACGCTTTTGTCGATGAACTGTTCGACCGTGCACCACGCTTGGGAGCGCCTCTGCTGCGGGCCCACTTCCCGCGCGCCTATCTCGACGTCAATCGCGAGCCTTGGGAACTCGATCCCACCATGTTCGTCGAGCCCCTGTCGGACCGGTTCAACACCACCTCGCCGCGCGTCGCGGCGGGCCTCGGCACGCTGGCGCGCGTTGTCGCCGAGAACAAGCCCATCTATCGCGAGCGCCTGACGCTCGAGGACGCGCGCATGCGGATCGAGGGCATCTACCACCCCTATCACGCGGCGCTGCAGAAGCTGCTGTCGGAAAGCATGGCGACTTTCGGCCTGGCCGTGCTCATCGATTGCCACTCCATGCCGCGCCTCGGTCGCCATGGCGAACGCGCCACGCCCGACGTCGTCCTGGGCGACCGCTATGGCACCACCTGCGCCTCCCCGCTGGTCGACCTCGTCGAAACGGTCTTCACTGCGGCGGGCCTGCGGGTGGCGCGCAACCGCCCCTATGCCGGCGGTTTCTGCACTCGGGCCTATGGCCGGCCCCAGCATGGCGTCCACGCCCTGCAGATCGAAATCAGCCGCCACCTCTACATGAATGAAGTGACCCTGGAGAAGCATTCCGGCTTCGACACCATCAAGGCGCTGATGGAGCGGCTGATTCTCACCCTGATCGGGCTCGACCTGGTCGCACTGGCAGGCCTGGCGCCGGTCGAGCAGGCAGCCGCCGAATAGCTTTCCAAAAAACAAGGGGGCCGCCCCCAAAGACGGCCCCAGTCAAGGGAGGAACGATGGTTTCCGGAAACGGCGGCCTAGGCCGATAGTCCGGCAACGCACCATGCCCTTCTGGGATGATCCTGTTTTTGCCCCGCGACAAGAACCAACTGGCTCCTCCACAGCAGAACAATTGGTCTTGTTGCAAAAATGAATCAGAACAGTCACAGCAAGTTCATGCCATTGACCACGCAATTTGGCCTTCAACTTTTCGTGCCGTTGAATTATTTCGCGCCATCTCAATGCCTTGCGTCTCGCACCCCGCGGAAACACAGAAGATGAACACCACCGAGATCGATTTTTCGCGCATCGAATCCACGTTGCGCGCGGCCGGCGAGGCCGCAGCCCGCCTCACCTTGCCGCTGTTCCGCACCCCTCTCGGCGTCGAGAACAAGCTTGAAGGCGGCTTCGACCCGGTGACCGAAGCCGACAAGGCCGCCGAGACCGCCATCCGCGCCGTCATCGGCGAGGCCTTTCCCGACCACGCCATCATCGGCGAGGAATGGGGTCGCTCTGGCGACAGCCGCTATAGCTGGATCATCGATCCGGTCGACGGCACCCGCGCCTTCATTTCCGGCGCCCCCGTCTGGGGCACGCTGATCGGCTTTGCCGTCGATGGCGTCGCCGTAGCAGGTCTGATGAGCCAACCCTTTATCGGCGAGGAGTTCATCGCCGTTCCCGGCCGCTCCACCTATCGGCGCGGCGACCTGCACATCGCCAATCGCACCTCGGGCGAGACCGACCTGTCTCGCGCGAAAGTCGTGGCCACGGCGCCGAGACTGTTCGACACGCCGGAAATGGTGGCCAAGTGGCGGAGCTTCGAGGCTGCGACCCGGCTGCAGCGCTATGGCCTCGACTGTTACGGTTATGCCCTGGTTGCCGCGGGTCATGTCGACCTGGCCATCGAGCCCTACCTCAACACCTATGACATCGCCGCGCTTGTTCCCATCATCCGCGAGGCCGGTGGCGCCGTCGCCTGCTGGGACGGCAGCGAACCCACCGGCGGCGGCAATGTCATCGCTGCGGCCACGCCCGAACTGCTCGAACAGGCGCTGGACCTGGTCAACGCGAGCTGACCGCGACCGGCGTCGCCCTAGAGCGCTTTCAGCAAGAGTGGACGCCACTTTTGCGGTAAGAAAGCGTGACAAATCAAAGAAGTAGAGCTCTCGTTCTGATTCCATCAGAACGAGAGATGCCCTAGCGGCTCTGCTCGGTAATGAACGCGTCGAAGGCAGCAAACACCTGGCCGCGCACGGCATCGCTTTCCATGAACATTTCGTGGCGCGACCCGGCAATGACCATATGCCGACCGGTGCGCAGCCTGAGACCGAGTTGCTCGATGGCGGGGGTCGAGACGATGCTCTCCCGCGCGGCAGCCAGGATCAGCAGCGGAATCTTGATCTCGCCGGCAAACCGGTCGTGCCGCGTTTCCAGCATGGCCCGCAGCGCCGCCGCCAGCCAGCGGAAGCTGGGCGAGCCGATATAGAGCCCGTCATCGGCGCGCACGGTCTCGACCATGCGCTTGTAGCGCAGCATGTCCGAGGTCAGGGGATTGTCCGGATACATGCTTTCATCCGGGCGCCGGTCGCCCTTGCGCTTGAGCGGCACCCGGCCCAGCCCGAGGAAGCTCACTGTCTCGGCAATCGTGGCCCAGCGCGCCAGGCTCTCGTCCATGCCGTGAAGGCCTACCATGGGGGCGGAGAGGAACACCCGGTCGAACATCATCCGGTCGCGTGTGGCGGCGATCAGGCTCGCCAGCCCGCCCATGGAATGACCCACGAGGTAGAAGGGGCCCGGACAGTCAGGCAAGAGGATATCGGCGTGGAAGCAGCGCAGGTCCGTCCAATAGTCCTCGAAACGGTCGACATAGCCCACCGTGCGGTCGCCGATCAGCCGGTCCGAACCACCCTGCCCGCGCCAGTCGAAGGTCGCCACGGCAAAGCCGCGGCGGCGGAAGTCGGCAATGGTCTCGAAATACTTCTCGATATATTCGGTCCGCCCCTGGACAAGGCACACCGTGCCCCGCTGCGGGCCCTCCGATTTGAGCCAGCGCGCATAGCGCAGCCGCACCCTGTCGGACGTGGTGAAATAGCCCACCCGCGCGCCCTCGGGCACGGGATTGGACGGAATGGATACCAGCCTGGCTCCATGGGGATCGACTTGGGCGTTCAAATCAGGCCTCGCGCAACAACCTGCCGGAGAATAGTCGGGCGGAGGCGCAAAAGAAAAGCCAGCAACCATTGGGTCGCTGGCTTTTCAGGTCTGCGCGGCTCCATGCGGGGGGCGGGTTGATGGAGCCGTCAGGGGTTGTGAACTCCCGAACCGGATCATTCCGGCCGCGTCCACATGCCCCGTTCTAGCGTGGGACAAGTGAACCTGAGCGGACCGGATCGTTCATCTGCCGTTCATCTCGCGGGTTCTGGCCCTCACCCCTTGAACCCGCATTTCGTCCACCTACATCTCAATCGTCCGCCGGGAGACCCGGGGACACCGGCCCTGCCGCTCTATCGCTCGCCAGTTCAGGGAGCGACCGACAGGCACCGGTCGATCATCAACCACGTTGCTCATCTGGAGAATGTGAAAATGCAGACCATCGATTTTTCCCCCTTCTATCGCTCCACCGTCGGTTTCGACCGGCTGTTCAACCGCCTCGATAGCCTGGGCGCCCAGGAAGCCAAGACCTACCCGCCCTACAATATCGAGCGCACCGGCGAAGATGCCTATCGCATCTCCATCGCCGTAGCCGGTTTCTCCAATGGCGACATTGCCATCGAGACCAAGGAGAACAGCCTCGTGGTCAAGGGCGCCAAGCCCGCCGAGGACGGCGACAGCAAGCGCGAATTCCTCCATCGCGGCATTGCCGAGCGCGCCTTCGAGCTGCGCTTCCAGCTGGCCGACTATGTCGAGGTCCAGGGCGCGACCCTCGAAAACGGCCTCCTGCACCTGGAGCTGAAGCGCGAACTGCCCGAGAGCAAGAAGCCGCGCACCATCGCCATCAAGGGCGGCACCCCCACCATCGAGGACCAGTCGGTTAATTAACGCTGGCTCTCCCCAAGCGCATGCAGGCGCGGTCCATTCGGACCGCGCCTTTTCTTTGTCCGTCAGCCCGGCGCGCAGCAGGCTTGGGTCGCGTCGGTCACGCCCGCCACCATGGCCGGATGCCCCTGGCAGCAGTCGCGCAGC
>CBFGPB010000200.1:0-5077 GCA_965650545.1 uncultured Devosia sp.
TGCTCGCGCAGGCTTTTGGCAAAGGCCGACAGGTCGGCAATGGTCAGGGACAGGATCTGTCTCGACATGGATCATCCTCGATGAGTGCCCATGGCCGCCCGGAAGCGGTGTCGATGGTCGCCGGCTTGCGACGGGCACCAGTGAGGGTGCATGTCGTGAACTTCGAGAACTGGCAGGTTTAGCTTCCCTGGCGGGACGGCGACGCCTCGGTGAACTGCAGACCGTGACGCTGAAATACAGCGACGGTGAAAAGTTCACAAGTCCCCCAGCTTCCCTTTGACACGGCCCGCGACCCTGCTATGACGCGCATCCAGGGCCTATAGCTCAATGGTTAGAGCCGACCGCTCATAACGGTCTGGTTCCAGGTTCGAGTCCTGGTGGGCCCACCACTTGCTTTTCCGCTCACCATCCGCCTTTCCACTGCTCCGCGCGCCCGCTATCTTGTGCGCTTGCCGCCCAATTTTCGGAGAGCGCCCATGCGGGATGGGGATATCATCCATGGTTTGGTCCGGGGGCTCTCGGTGATCGAGTGCTTCGATGAAGAACATGCGCGTATGTCCATTACCGATGTGGCGCAACGCACCGGGCTCGAGCGCGCCACGGCGCGAAGATGTCTGCTGACACTGGCCCATCTCGGCTACGCCACCTATGACGGTAAATTCTTCGAACTGACGCCCCGCGTCCTCAATCTGGGGCATTCCTACCTCGCCGGCACGCCGCTGCCACGCCTCATCCAGCCGTTTCTGGAGGAGCTGTCACGCGCCACCAGCGAAAGCACGTCCGCGGCCGTGCTGGACGGCACCGACATCCTTTACGTAGCCCGCGCATCCAACCGCCGCGTCATGTCGATCAACCTGGCCCCCGGCGCGCGCCTGCCGGCCTATTGCACCTCCATGGGCCGAACCCTGCTGGCCGCCCTGCCCCGCGACGAGGCCCAGGCGATTCTCGACCGCTCCGAGATGATTGCCTATACCGAGCGCACCAAAGCTGACATGGCCTCCATTACCACCGAACTGGCCGTAGTCGCGGCCCAGGGCTTTGCAGTCATCGACCAGGAACTTGAACTCGGGCTCTGCTCAATTGCCGTGCCGCTGCACAATGCCGCCGGCCAGGTGGTTGCCGCCATCAATATCGGCGCCCAGACGGCCCGCGCCCCGACTTCGCGCATGATTGCTCACTTCCTGCCCCTCATGCGCAAGGTCCAGGCCGAGGTGCGTCCGCTCCTGCGCTGAATGTCAGGAAACTGTCGCAGCAGGCCGGTAGCCTGCCGCGCGATAGGAGGCAGGACTCGCCATTCGAGCGCTCACCATTCTGTCACATTGGCGCCGCCGGCGATTGTCGTGAGTGTCAAAACGTAGCGTCACACGCGCACTTGTTCGGCATTTATCCGTTGTTTTTCAACACACTGGCCTGTCACAAACCAGTCATGCAACTGCAATAAAACCGTTGCGAGGCGCTCCTATGGTCTGCCGCGTCTGAGGGCAGCCGCTACCAACTGGCTAGCCAATCGCAAATGAATTCCGGAAGGGACATTCCATGAAGACCGCACTCTACGCCAGTGCCGCCGTTATCGCTCTCGCAGCCTTCGGCACCACCTCCGCCTTCGCCCAGTCGCGCGACACCATCCAGATTGCCGGCTCCTCGACCGTGCTGCCCTTCGCCTCGATCGTTGCCGAGGAATTCGGCGCCGTCTTCCCCGAATTCAACACCCCCGTCGTCGGTTCGGGCGGTTCGTCGGGTGGCCTGCGCCAGTTCTGTGAAGGCGTTGGCGAAAACACCATCGACATCGCCAATTCCTCGCGCCGCATCCGCGCCTCGGAAATCGAAGCCTGTAACGCTGCCGGCGTGAACGACATCCGCGAAATCCAGATCGGCTTCGACGGCATCGTCTTCGCCACCTCGGCCGACAAGGCCGACTTCGCCCTCGAGCCGATCCACGTCTACAAGGCTATTGCCGCCCAGGTTCCCGTCGACGGCGCCATGGTCGACAATCCCTACACCACCTGGGACCAGGTCGACCCGTCCCTTCCGGCCCAGCCGATTGCCCTAGCCATCCCGGCCTCAAACCACGGCACCCGCGAAGTGTTCCAGGAGAAGGTCGTCTCCGCTGGCTGTGAAGAAGCCGGTCTGCCCGAGATGAGCGAAGAGGATATGGAAGCCGCTTGCACCACCTTCCGTCAGGACGTGGTTGTCGAGATCGCCGGTGACTACACCGAAACCCTGGCTCGTCTCTCGTCCAACCCGGACACGGTCGGCGTGTTTGGCCTCTCCTTCTATGACCAGAACCGCGACACCCTCAAGGTTGCCACGGTCGGCGGCGTGACCCCGTCGCTCGAAACCGTTGCTGCCGGTGAGTACCCCGTCAGCCGTCCGCTCTTCTTCTACGTCAAGGGCGAGCACATCGGCACCATCCCGGGCCTGGTCGAATACGTTCAGTTCTTCATGTCCGACGCCATGACCGGCGCTGGCGGCACCCTGGAAGGCGCTGGCCTCATCCCGCAGCCGGCCGAAAAGACCGCTGAAATCCTGGCCGCCTTCGACGAAGGCAAGGCCCTGACCGTCTCCGACGTGCAGTAATCGAACCAAGCGGGAGGCGCCATCGGGCGCCTCCCGAACCCGCTGCGTCTCCGAGGAGCCATGATGGACACCTGGATAGTACTCGTCGTGTTGCTCATCCTGGTGGGCCTCGCTTACCAGTTCGGCTGGTCCCGGGCCCGCGGCCTGGTCCCCGCCAATGGAGTCAATGTTCACTCCCGTCCGGCCTATCATGGGGCCTATGTAGCGCTCTGGGCCTTCATTCCGGCGGCGGTCATCCTAGGTGCCTGGGCCTGGCTGGGCCCGCAGCTGACCCGCTCTTACGCCGTTTCTCAAATTCCCGTCGACATTCTGACCGGGCTCGATCAGGCAGCCCTCAACAGTGCCGTCGCCCGCCTCTTCTCCATCGCGTCCGGATATGGCGTGACCGGTGAGCTTGCCCCCTATGAACAAGCTGCGGGCGAAGCCCTGCGCTCCTTCCAGTTCCTCACGACCATCCTGGTCATCGGCGCTGCCCTAGTTGTTGGCGGCCTCGCCCTGGTCTTCGGCCTGCGTCAGGTCAAGGCGCGCCTGCGCGCCCGTAACGCCGTCGAGCGTGTTGTCAGTCTCGTGCTGATGGCTTGCTCGGGCGTTGCCATCCTGACCACCTTCGGCATCGTCGCCTCGCTGCTGACCGAGGCCTTGCGCTTCTTCTCCTTCATCCACCCGATCGATTTCTTCTTCGGCACCGTCTGGAACCCGGCCTTCTCCACCACGGGCAATTCCGGCAACTATGGCGAGTTCGGGCTTCTGCCCCTGCTCTCCGGGACACTGATGATCACGGCCATCGCCATGCTCGTGGCTGTTCCCGTCGGGCTGATGGCCGCCATCTATCTCAGCCAATACGCCCATCGCCGCTTCCGGGCCATTGCCAAGCCGATCATCGAAATCCTCGCCGGTATTCCCACGATCGTTTTCGGCTTCTTCGCCGTCGTTGCGGTGGGTCCGTTCCTCCGCGATGCCGGCGCCATGATCGGCCTCGACATCCGCGCCACCAGCGCCCTGACCGCCGGCGTGGTCATGGGCATCATGATCATCCCCTTCGTGTCCTCGCTTAGCGACGACATTCTCAACCAGGTACCGCGCAGCCTGCGCGATGGTGCCTATGGCCTGGGTGCCACCCAGTCCGAGACGATCCGCAACGTCCTTCTCCCCGCTGCCCTGCCCGGCATCGTGGGTGCCTTCCTGCTCGCCGTGAGTCGCGCCATCGGCGAAACCATGATTGTGGTGCTGGCGGCCGGCAATTCGCCCGTCCTGCGCGGCAACCCCTTCGAGCCGGTCGCGACGATCACGGTCTCCATCGTCAACCAGTTGACGGGTGACGCCGACTTTGCCGGCCCCCAATCGCTGGTCAGCTTCGCACTCGGCTTGACGCTCTTCGGCATTACCCTGTGCCTCAACATCTTCGCCCTCTACATCGTCCGCCGCTTCCGGGAGCAGTACGAATGACCTCCGAACCTCTGGCCTCTGCCGCCCCGGCAACCATCGAGCGGACCCAGCTCATTCGCCGTGGCCTGCGTCGCCGCCATGCCTCCGAGGCTATCTTCCGCGGTCTGGGTCTCCTGGCCGTGGCCTTGGCCCTCGGTTTCGTGGCGCTGCTTTTCATCGACGTGATCCGCAAGGGTACACCCGCCTTCATCCAGACCAGCATGACCCTGAGCGTCACCTTCGACCCCGAAGTGATTGACGCAGGTCCAGCTCCGGCCCAGGCCGACTTCCCCTCTGAAGCGGCTTTCCGCGAGGCCGATCTGAAGTGGCAGCGCGAGCTGGCAATGCTCAACTGGAACAAGATCGTCGAAGCAGCGCTGCGCCCGCACGTGCCCGCAGGAGTCGACATCGACAGCCGCGACCTGCTGGCTATCCCGGAAACCGACGCGCGCCATGTCCTGCGCGCGGCTTATGTCAGCAATCCCGCCCTGCTCGGCCAGACCGTGGAGATCGACGTGCTGGCCTCGGCTAATGTGGCCAACTGGGTCAGGGGAACGATCGATCGCACTCTTCCGGACAGCCAGCAGCAGCTTTCTGCGGAAGCGCGCGCCGTTGTTGACGACATGGTCGCCAAGGGCACGATGCACAGTGGTTTTGCCTGGTCCATCTTCACCAATGTCGACAGCCGCGCAGCTCCAGCCTCTGCTGGCCTCCTGGGGGCATTCGTCGGCACCTTGTGGATGATGCTCATCGTCGTGGTCCTGGCCGTTCCCATCGGCGTCGGCGCTGCCATCTACCTCGAAGAATTCGCGCCCAAATCGCGGCTTACCGACATTATCGAGGTCAACATCAACAACCTCGCCGCCGTGCCCTCGATCGTCTTCGGCCTCCTCGGCGCCGCCGTCTTCATCAATTGGTTCCACCTGCCCATTTCGGCGCCCATCGTCGGTGGCCTGGTACTGACCTTGCTCACGCTGCCCACCATCATCATTGCCACCCGAGGGGCGCTGATGGGCGTCTCCCCGGCCCTGCGCCAGGCGGCCTTGGGCATGGGCGCCAGCAAGACCCAGATGGT
>CBFGPB010000201.1:0-5069 GCA_965650545.1 uncultured Devosia sp.
AGTCCGACCCCTTGACGGTGTCGTACATGTGCCACTGCCAGCTGTCGGGGCCCATGTTCTGGAGCGAAGCGGCAATACCGCCCTGCGCCGCCACGGTATGGCTGCGGGTCGGGAAGACCTTGGTGATGCAGGCCGTATTGAATCCCTGCTCGGCCATGCCGAGCGTGGCGCGCAGGCCGGCGCCGCCAGCGCCCACCACGACGACGTCGAATTCATGGTCGATCAGTTCGTAGGTGGCCATATCGATCAACCCCAGAAGACGATTTTGAGAACCGAGCCGGCGCCAATCAGCGCCACGGCGAGGCAGAAGAGCGTATTGAGCAGCATCAGCAGGCGATACATGGCCCCGTGGGTATAGTCCTCGAGCGTATCGCGCATGCCGTTGCGCATGTGGATGGCGGCGACGGCGATCAGGGCCGCGAAGGGCACGCCGACATACCAGTTGCCCAGGAGCGCCACGACATCGGCGCGGTCTTGGCCGGCCAGGCGCACCACCACGAAGAGCAGCAGGCCGAGGAATGCGATGTTGAAGGCGCCGGTCACCCGCTGGGTGATGAAGTGCCGGGTCGAGGCCCTCGCATCCCCGTAATGGGTCCGGGGATTGGCGATGGTATCCTTGGTGATCACGGTCTCGCGCATGTCAGGCCATCCACACAAACAGGGTCCAGATCAGAAGAGTGATGAGCACCGACGCGATGATCGTGGCCCAGGCCATCTTTTCGCGCTGGCCCGGCTCCATCATCGCGGCCGTGTCCCAGACGAAGTGACGGAGGCCGCCGCACATGTGGTGCACGAGGCTCCAGGTGAAGCCGAACAGCACCAGTTGCCCGAACCAGCTTCCATAGATGTAGTTGACCTGGGTCAGCGCATCCTGCCCCAAGGCGGCCGATCCCAGCCAGATCGCCAGAAGCGCCATGCCGGCATAGTTGGCAATGCCGGTCATGCGGTGAAGGATGGACATCGTCATGGTGACGGTCCAGCGATAGATCTGCAGATGCGGGGAAGTGGGGCGGGCTCTGACCGACATGTATCCGGGGCCTTTCCGAGGTGGCATGAAGCCACGTCCAGTTTGGAATGGTTCGAACGTTTAGCGCCCAAGAGTTACGAAATCAAAGCCCTGCCCGGCCCGGAACACGCAACTTTAGGCGCATTCCGCACTTTGTTCGTATAGCGCACAGACTGTTCGGGCAGCGCCGGGTTTTGGACCGCGGCACGCGTGTTTCTGCCCATTTTTTCAGCGCGGCGCCTTCGTTCCCGCCCTTATGGTAAACAATTATTAGCGCCTCCTGTGGAATTTATGGATGACTACGGAGAATTCCCAATGAAGCGCCTTTCCAGTGTCAAAGCCCGCATCTATGCCGCCTTCATCAGCGTTGTTGCGATCATTCTCGTAATTGCCGCGACCGCCATCCTGATGACATTCTCGGCCGAAGCCATGTTCGGCCAATACCGGCAGGCATCGCGCCAGTCCCTGGAAATCAATGATTATGTCCGCGACGTCGAAACCCTGCGGATGGATTTCGCCGACTATCTGCGTGAGCCGACGAGCCAGCGCGCCGACCGCGTCCGCGAGATGATCCTCGATGTCGGCACGACCGACGCAGATGGCCTCGCCTTCTTCCTTCACGACCCCGTCTCGGTCGACGCCATCGACACGGTCACGGCTCAGTCCCAGCAGTATGACGCCACCTTCACCAAGCTGGTCGCCGCCATCGCTGCCGGTACCGATCCCTACGCCGCGGCCGAAACCTCGGAGCTGCGCGACCTGGGCCTGGCCATGAGCGAGCTCTACAATGCCATGAGCGACCGGGCCAAGGAGACGCAGAACGCCCTGGGCCCGCAGATCGAGGCCCAGCAGCAGTTGCAGACCTGGATCATCGTGGCGGTTGGTCTTGTCGGCCTGTTTGCCGGCATTGCCGTGGCCGTGATCACCGCCCGCTGGCTGAGCGGCGCCATTGGCGGCCTCACTCGCACCATGCGCAGCCTCTCTGAAGGCGACTATGACGTCGAAATCGCCGGCACCGGGGTCAGCAATGAACTGGGCGACATGGCCCGCGCCCTCGAAACCTTCCGCGACAATGGCCGGCAGGTGGCCGAAGCCCAGGCCGGCAAGCAGGCCGAGGCCGAGCGCACCAGCGCCCGCGCCGAAACCATGGCCCGTTTCCAGGCCGCCTTCGACGCCGTCATTGCCCGGGCTCTCAATGGCGATTTTGCCGGCCGGCTCGATCCGCACAATGGCGACCCGGAAATCGACCGGATTGCCAACAATCTCAACGCCATGCTCGGCTCCATCGAGGCGGCGCTGGCCGAAGCCGACCGGGTGCTGGACGCCCTGGCCCGGGCGGACCTGCGCGAGCGCATGCTGGGCAGCTATGCCGGCGCCTTCGAGCGGCTCAAGGATTCCACCAACAATGTGGCCGACAAGCTGGCTGCCATGGTGGCCGAGCTGCGCGACACCTCCCGCGCCCTCAAGACCGCCACCGCCGAAATCCTGGCCGGCGCCAATGATCTTTCCGAGCGCACCACCCGCCAGGCGGCGACCATCGAGGAAACCTCGGCCGCCATGGAACAGATGGCCTCGACCGTTTCGCTCAATGCCGAGCGCGCCCGCGATGCCAGCGCCAGCACGGAAAAGGTCACCCATGTGGTGGAAGCCAGCAGCGCCGTGATGGACCAGGCCACCAGCGCCATGAGCGCCATCGAAACCTCCTCGGGCAAGATCTCCAATATCATTGGCCTGATCGACGACATCGCCTTCCAGACCAACCTCCTGGCGCTGAACGCCTCGGTGGAAGCAGCCCGCGCCGGCGAGGCCGGCAAGGGCTTCGCGGTGGTGGCCGTGGAAGTGCGGCGTCTTGCGCAATCGGCTGCCCAGGCCTCGTCCGAGGTCAAGGTCTTGATCGAGCAGAGCGCCACAGAGGTCCGCAATGGCACCAAGCTCGTCGCCGACGTGGCCGGACGACTGGGCGAGATCATTGCCGGCGTGCGCCAGACCGCATCGGTCATGGAAACCATTGCCAGCGACTCCAAGGCCCAGGCCTCCGGCATTGCCGAAGTCAACGTCGCGGTGCGCCAGATGGACGAGATGACCCAGCACAATGCGGCGCTGGTGGAAGAGATGAATGCCTCGATCGAACAGACCGAGGGCCAGGCTGGCAAGCTCGACACCATCGTCGAGACCTTCACCTTGGATGACGCCGTGGCCGGACGGAGCGCGAGGCCCTCGCGCGCGACTCCCGCAGGCCCCGCACCCGCCGAACCCGGCGCCCGCGCGCTTATCGGCAAGGTGAAGAAGGCGGCGAAAGCCTATTTCGGCGGTGCCGCAGCCGAAGACTGGAACGAATTCTAGCGCTCGCACCGAGTCAAGACAGAACCGCCGGGCCAATGGCCCGGCGGTTCATTGTTTCAGCCAGTGGGAAGGCTCATTTCCACTTGATGTCGAGGTCCGGCAGCTTGATGCCGCCCTTCTTGGCCACGCCGGTATGCTCCGACAGGCTGTCCGCGCTGCCCATGCCGATCAGGCGGTTGACCGCGACGCGGTTGTCGATGCCCGGCCAGCTGCAATCAGCCCCATGGGTGTCAAAGAAGGTGCAGTCGACCTGTACCGTCTCGGTATGACAGGTCAGCAGCGGCGACGCCGCTTCGAAAATTCCGCCCTGATCGGCGCAGCGCTGGGCGAATGTGTCCATGCCGATAACCACCTGGCGGGTGGCGGCCTGCGACGGCGCTGCAGCGATCAGGGTGGCAAGGACGAGGCTGCCGGCGAAAAGCATCTTGGTCTTGGTCAAAGTCAGTCTCCATTGTTTGCAATTGCGGGGCCCTGGGCCGCCGCTGATGGAGCGCCTTGTAGTGGAGCGGACTTCACGCCGGCGTGAACCGCGCGTTTAGCTTTCGTTCATCGACTAATACCAGCCACGCAGCCAAAATTCTTCCCCCCGGCGTCGCAACCGGCTAAGCCCGGCCCTGCGGCAAGCAGGAGACTGACGTGACATCGAGAGTGAAGATCGTATCGAGCCGGATTCTGGCCGAGAACTGGGGCCGGCTGACCGGCACGACACTCGACTACCAGCGCCGTGACGGCACGGTGCAGCGGCTCGAACGGGAAGTCTACGACCACGGCAATGCCGCTGCCCTGCTGCTGCACGACCCCCGACACGATCGCGTCCTGCTGGTGCGCCAGTTCCGCTATCCCGCGCTTCTCAATGGTGATCAACCGGACCTTCTCGAAGTCTGCGCCGGCCTCCTCGATGGCGAGGACCCGCTCGTTGCCGCCGCGCGCGAAGCCCTCGAGGAAAGCGGTCACGCGGCGCGCAACATCCGCCATGTCTGCGACGCCTATATGAGCCCCGGCTCCCTGACCGAAAAGGTCAGCCTCTATATCGGCGACTACGACGAGACGACCCTGCGCCATGCCGGTGGCGGCCTTGTCGAGGAAGGCGAGGAAATCGAGCTGGTCGAGCTCGACTTTGCCGAGGCCCTGGCCATGAGCCGCGACGGGCGCATCATGGATGCCAAGACCATCATCCTGCTCCAGCACCTGGCGCTGGAACGGATGCGGTGACGAATCCCTAACACGGGCTCCGTGTCGATCGGGGCAGGCCCTCGGGTCGAACCCGAGGGCGGCGCAGTAGTCTGGGCGACAACCGGGCAAAGCCAAAAGGCGGCCGGACCGAATGGCCCTGCGGGACACTGCTCGCCATTAGGCCACGGGCCTCTTGGCCTTCTTCGCTCCATTCGGTCCACTGGACCGAATGGCCCTGCGGGACGCGGCTCGCCATTCGGCCACAGGCCTCATGGCCTTCTTCGCTCCATTCGGTCCACCGGACCGAATGGCCCTGCGGGACGCTCAGAAGTCCACCAGCTTCTTGTCCGGGTCGTAGGGCTGGTCCTTGACCACCCTGGTGACAGCCTGGCCGGCCTTCATCTTCTTGTTGAAGGCATCATAGGCATAGGTGGGTGGGCCATAGAGCTCCCAGCCCTCCGAAAGCGCCTTGGTCACCCGATGGCAGAAGGCGGCGTCGTCTTCACCGGTGAGGAAACGGTAGATAAGCATGCATGCCCCCAATGCG
>CBFGPB010000202.1:0-5064 GCA_965650545.1 uncultured Devosia sp.
GGTCCCGTGGCACTGCGCAGCCTGTTTGGCACGGATGACGAGGCTGCGGTTGTATTCCTGGTCTCCCGCGGACTGGCCGAACGTGATGGCGATCAGCTGAAGATTACTCCGGCAGGTTCTGAATTGGGAGTAATCAACGCACCGCCTGTCGGGAGTGTGGTCTCATGAGTGTGGGGACGATTACCCGCAGCATAACCTTCAACCACCCGTTTCGATTGCCCGGCATGCAAGAAAACCACCAAGCTGGTACGTTTGATCTGGTTATCGAGGAAATCGCCCTCGATGTGTCATGGGAAGCCTACCGAAGGTCGTGCGTACTGATGCTGATCGACGGCGGAACGACCAGTGCGCAGCCGGTTTTTCTTGCTGACGTCGAAGGCGCCTTGCGTGCCGATCATGACCATGACGTCAGGACCGACTATTCCTAGGCATCGGATTCTCGACCGGCTCAAGTGGTCGAAGCATGGGTTCAGCCCGGCGCCAAGGTGCCGGCCTTTGTTTTGGCGCCTCAGTAGTCCATGCCGCCGGCAGGCATGGCGGGGGCCGCTACGCCTCGACCATCGTGCGCACCCTCGCCCCCGGCGCCAAAGTCGGGGGGGCGTGGTTGAGCTGGTCGATGGCGAAGCCGGCGGCGGCCTTGTATTTGGCCATGAATTCTTTGCGTTCCGCGGGCGGGACGACGTCGTCGATATTGTCGAATGTGCCGCCGCAGCGTTCGTCGACGATGTTGAGGAGGCCGAAGGGGCCGGCGCCGCGGTTGCGCAGGACCAGTTGCGAGACCGGGCCGCAGAATTTGGCGTCGAAGGCGGCGAGGGCAGCTTGCGTGACGCCGTGTTCGAGCATGGCGGCGCCGAGGTGGCGGGCGTCCATGATGGCCTGGCTGGCGCCGTTGGAGCCGGTTGGATACATGGCGTGGGCGGCGTCGCCCATGAGGACGACAGGGCCATCGTGCCAGGTGGCGACCGGGTCGCGGTCGATCATCGGGTTTTCATAGGACACGTCGGAGCGCCGCAGCAGGTCGGGTACGTCCAGCCAGTCATAGGTCCAGCCATCGAAATGATGGGCGAATTCGGCGATCTCGACCGGGCGGAACCAGCCCGTGGGGTTGCGGCCGTCTGCCTTGTCGACCGTGACTTCGGCGATCCAGTTGATCATGGCCAGCCCGGTTTGCGGGTCGGGATGGGAAATGGGGTAGAAGACGACGCGATGGCGATGGGTGCCGAGGCCGACAAAGGACGAGCCGGAGCGGATGGGCCTCGCCAGCGTGGTGCCGCGCCACATGATGGCGCCGCCCCAGTGGATGGGCGGCTGATCGGGGTGCATGGTGGCGCGGACGGCGGAATGGATGCCGTCGGCGGCGATCAGCAGCGTGGCCTTCTCGCGCAAGCTGGTGCCGTCGGCGCGCTGGATGAGCGCGGTGACCGTGCCATCGGTGTTCTTTTCGTAGCCGGTGACGCGGTGGCCCAGCTTCACGGCGTCGGGGCCGGCGCGATCCACCAGGATGCGATGCAGGAGCATGTGCAGCCGGCCGCGATGCACCGCATATTGCGGCCAGTTGTAGCCGGCAAGGAGCCCGCGCGGCTCGGAATAGACATCGTTGCCGTTGAGGCCCACCAGCGCCCATTCGCGGGCGGGAATGCCGACCGTGTCGAGCAGGTCCGGGCCGATGCCGAGATCACCGAGTTCGCGGACGGCGTTGGGCTGGATATTGATGCCGACGCCGAGCGGGGCCAGTTCGCGCACGGATTCGTAGACGGTGAAGGGAACGCCGATCTGGTGCAGGGTCAGGGCCGTCGCCAGGCCGCCAATGCCGCCGCCCGCAATGATGACATGTGGTTCGGACACGGTCCCTCGCCCCCCAATTGGTATCGTTCCGCGGGGTTTTTAGACGAGTGAGGGGAGCCTGTCCAACCTCACCGTCCTTGCCGCGCCGCGGCTCTATTGCACGGAATAGATGTTGACCTGGACCCCGGTGGCGGTCTTGGCGCCGGTGCCGACGAAGACCATGCGGTTGATGAAGGCATAGTCCTTGTGGCCGGTTTCGAGGCGGATCGAGGAGCGCATGTAATAGTCGCCTGGCGAGACCGGCTCGCCGGAGACCAGGCGGCGCATGACATCTTCGGGGCCATGGCGAAAACCCTGGTCGATCATCTCGATGATGGCGCCGTCCTCGGTTTCGAAGGCGTAACGGGCATCCATCTGCGCCACGCCATCGTGGCTGACGGTCATCCAGTCCCCGCCGCCGGGCAGGATCCTGCCATTAAGGCGCGGCCCGCTGACGCGGCCGCCGATGATGGGAATGATGCGCCGTTGGCCGAGCCGGCCCATGCCCATCGGCCGGACCTGGCCCACCTCGACTTCCAGCGTGCAGAAATGCTGCAGCTGCGGCGCCTGCAAATCCAGCATGTGTCCCCCCGTTCCAAGCGGCCGGACCCTAGCGTGTGCGGGGTCGCGGGGCAATGCGACTGAAGCGGGCCCTTGGGCAATGAAAAAGGCCGGGACAAGTCCCGGCCTTCGGAAAGGCGCTCCTGTCGGAGGCAAAGGTGGCCGGCGCCGGGGCGCCGGGCCTTGATTTGGCCTCAGTAGTCCATGCCGCCGGCGGGCATGGCGGGGGCGGTTTCCTTCTTGGGCTTTTCGGCCACAAGGGCTTCGGTGGTGATCAGCAGCGAGGCGACCGAGGCGGCGTCCTCGAGGGCGGTGCGGACCACCTTGGCCGGGTCGATCACGCCGCTCGCGACGAGATCCTGGTATTCGCCGGTGGCGGCGTTGTAACCCCAGTTGTACTCGTCCTTTTCCAGCAGCTTGCCGGCAATGACCGAGCCATCCTCGCCCGCATTGAGGGCGATCTGCTTGGCCGGGGCCAGGATGGCGCGGCGGATGATGTCGATGCCGGCCTGCTGGTCCTGGTTGGCGCCCTTGAGGCCGTCAATGGCCTTGTAGGCGCGCAGCAGGGCGACGCCGCCGCCGGGCAGGATGCCTTCCTCGACCGCCGCACGGGTGGCGTGGAGAGCATCGTCGACGCGATCCTTCTTCTCCTTGACCTCGACTTCCGTCGCGCCGCCGACACGGATGACGGCCACGCCGCCGGCCAGCTTGGCGAGGCGCTCCTGGAGCTTTTCGCGGTCGTAGTCGGACGTGGTTTCCTCGATCTGGGCGCGGATCTGGCGGACGCGGGCCTGGATATCGTCGGTGGAACCGGCGCCCTCGACAATGGTGGTGTTTTCCTTCTCGATCACCACCTTCTTGGCGCGGCCAAGCATTTCGAGCGTCACGTTTTCAAGCTTGATGCCCAGCTCTTCGGACACGACATTGCCGCCGGTCAGCACGGCGATGTCCTGCAGCATGGCCTTGCGGCGATCGCCAAAGCCCGGGGCCTTGACGGCCGCGACCTTGAGGCCACCGCGCAGGCGGTTGACGACCAGGGTCGCCAGGGCTTCGCCCTCGACATCCTCGGCGATGATGACCAGCGGGCGAGCCGACTGCACGACGCTTTCGAGCAGGGGCAGCATGGGCTGGAGGTTGGAGAGCTTCTTTTCGTGGATGAGGATGAGCGCATCCTCGAGCTCGACCCGCATCTTTTCGGCATTGGTGACGAAATAGGGCGAGAGGTAGCCGCGATCGAACTGCATGCCCTCGACCACTTCGAGTTCGGTGACGGCGGTCTTGGCCTCCTCGACGGTGATCACGCCCTCATTGCCGACCTTTTCCATGGCTTCGGCGAGGAAGCGGCCGATCTCGGTATCGCCATTGGCCGAAATGGTGCCGACCTGGGCGATTTCGGAATTGGAGGTGACTTTCTTGGCGTGGCTCTTGAGGTCTTCGACAACCTTGCCGACGGCCAGATCGACGCCGCGCTTGACGTCCATGGGGTTCATGCCGGCGGCAACGGCCTTGGCGCCTTCCTTGACGATGGCCTGGGCCAGGACCGTGGCGGTCGTGGTGCCGTCGCCGGCCAGGTCATTGGTCTTGGAGGCGACTTCGCGCAGCATCTGCGCGCCCATGTTCTCGAACTTGTCCTCAAGCTCGATTTCCTTGGCGACGCTCACGCCGTCCTTGGTGATGCGCGGTGCGCCAAAGCTCTTCTCGATGACCACGTTGCGGCCCTTGGGGCCGAGGGTCACCTTGACCGCGTTTGCAAGCGTATCCACGCCGCGCAGCATCTTTTCGCGCGCGTCAGACGAGAACTTGACTTCCTTGGCAGCCATTTTTCTTCGATTTGCTCCCTAGTTGAAACGCGCCTCAGGCGGCCTTGCGGGCCGTTTCGGCGGGTTCGATGATTCCCAGAATGTCGGTTTCCTTCATGATCAGCAG
Organism: uncultured Devosia sp.; assembly: GCA_965650545.1. Lineage (GTDB taxonomy): Bacteria > Pseudomonadota > Alphaproteobacteria > Rhizobiales > Devosiaceae > Devosia. The sequence continues at coordinate 4,312 of CBFGPB010000202.1, forward strand.
GTCTTCCCCGTTGATCCTGACCTCGGTGCCGCTCCACTTGCCGAACAGGACCCGATCGCCGGGCCGGACGTCGAGAGCGACGATCTCGCCCTTCTCGTTGCGGGCGCCGGGGCCGACGGCGACGACTTCGCCTTCGGCAGGCTTTTCCTTGGCTGTATCGGGAATGATGATGCCACCGGCTGTCTTTTCGTCGGCCTCTACGCGGCGGACAACCAGGCGGTCATGCAAGGGACGGAATCCCATCTTCGAACCTCCAATCGATGACATGTCGGAAGCTTCTCCCGGCATTCCCGGGAGGAAGCGAGAGGTGAGATTGGAGTGGCAAAAACGGGTTTCAAGACCCAAGGCACGAATTTTTTGGCACTCTTTCACGAAGAGTGCTGATTTGCCCTAACCGCCTGTTCGTGCTCAGAATTATGGGGTCAGGTTCGACGGTGGAGACAAGAAATGGTGGACCGCGCCTTCCTCAAGCAACTCGACGGATATGGGCTGACCACAGCCCAGATCCATTACCATATGCCCGACCTGCCATCGCTGCTGCAGGTCTATATCTGGCAGGAATACGACCTCGCCCCGAAATTCCCGGAACTCAAGGCGTTCCTCGATTTCTGGGCGCGGGAGATCGAGGGCAAGCTGCATTCGGTGGTGGTGGCGCACAACCGGCTGCTGTCCCCGGTCGAACTGCGCCGGGTGGATTTCATGGGGTCGATCCACTAGAGCATTTCTCGTTCTGATGGAATCAGAACGAGAGCT
>CBFGPB010000203.1:0-5057 GCA_965650545.1 uncultured Devosia sp.
CCGGATTGAGCGTGGCCATCAGCGCATTGAAGATGATCTGCTTGCCGCCCGAGCCGACGAAGCAGTCGGCCGCCGTAACGTTGAGACCGTTGTCGCGGCGGAATTTTGCCGCCACCGCTTCCTTGAGCTCGGCGATGCCATCCACATTGGTGTAGCGCGTCTTGCCCTCGTCCATCGCCCGCTTGGCCGCGTTGCGAACATGCTCGGGCGTGTCGAAATCCGGCTCGCCGGCGCTGAGCGCGATGATGTCCTTGCCCTCGGCCGCCATGATCCGCGCCTTCTGGCTGATCGCTACCGTTGCCGACGGCGCCACGCGCGCCAAAGAATCTGACAGAAATCCCATTGCTCACCCCCGGATGTGTCGCAAGGGATTTAGCCGATGGCCACCGGGGCGGAAAGGCCTACTTTGGCCGGACCCGTGCTGCCGCGAACAACCAGTGGCAATGCCTGCACGTCGCCCACATCAATCGGCTGGCCATCCAGGATCGAGGCGACGGCCATTTCGGCAATGTCGTCGAAAGGCTGCTGCACCGTGGTGAGGGCCGGCACGGCAAATTCCGCCTCCGGCACCCCGTCAAACCCGACCACGGACACGTCACCGGGCACGCTCATGCCCTTGCTGGCGAGCCAGCCCATGGCCAACAGCGCGGCCCGATCCGACATGGCCAGGATCCCTGTCGGCGGCTCGCGCAGTGCAAACAGCAGCTCCATTGCCGCCCAGACGCCCTCCTGCGTACTGTCGCTGTCGGCATAAGGAATGGCTTCCGCGGCAATGCCGGCCTCGGCCATGCCGGCCCAATATCCCCTCACCCGTTCCCTGACTGTCAGATAGGGCGTTTCCAGTACCTGCTGCGGACTGGCCAGCACGCCGTTCCACATTTCGCCAATGCCCAATATGGCGACATGGCGGTGCCCGAGCCCGGCCAGATGCTGCGCCGCTTTCCGCGCTCCGCCAAAATTGTCGATGGCAATGCTGGGCGTGTCGCCCAGGCCTTCTTCCAGCCCCAGGGCGATGAAGGGGAGTTCGCGTTTCTCGGTCTCGCCGACCAGCGCCCGTCCCTCTGCCGCGCAGAGCAGAACCAGCCCATCGACCAGAGCATTCTGGATGTTCCAGGCCAGGCGGCCGTCATTGACGCTGGACACCAACGACAGCCCGGCCCCACGCCGGTCGCAGGCGGCCGAGAGCGCCGTCATCATCGTCCGGGCCCACTGGTCCTCGAAGAAATAGGTCAGCGGCTCGGCCGTCGCGACGCCGATCGCATTGACCTTGCCCGCGCGCAGCAGCCGGCCGGTCAGGCTGGGGCCGGCATAACCCAGCGCCTTGGCCGCGGCTTGCACCCGTTCGCGCACTTCTTCGCGGACCACGTCGGGTCGATTGAAGACATTGGAGGCCGTCCCCTGCGATACGCCGGCCGCCTTCGCGACATCCCGCAACTTCACCGGCCCCGCCTGCATAGTCATTCTTCGCGCTCCATGAGCCTTCAGTAACAAATTTTTTGTATCGGTTCAATTCCGCTTGACGACAGGCGCTTGCGGGTTCATTTTGAACCGGTTCAAAACGACGTGTGACTAAGTTTTGAATCGATTCAACATCCAGCAAGGACAAATGCGATGATCCCCGCCAGCTACCTCTTCAAGGACGTTTTCCATCAGTCCTTCTACGACCCGGACATAGCCGATGCCATCCAGCGCCACCGCAATAGCCGTGGGCCGGGACTACTGTCGCGCCTTCGCCGGCATCAGCAGCAGACATCCTCTGCCCTGTCGGCCCTCGGTGCCCGCGGACCTGCCAATGCCGGTTGAGCAACGGGCCTATATGCCTAGGCTCTCGGTGCTGCGCAGCGCTACACCCTGGATGCGCCAGCCTTCATCGCGTTCGTCGACGAGCTGATATATGGCCTCCCAAACGCGGCCATCCTTGTCGATGAACTCCACGACCTGCAGCACGGCACCGGGCGCCAACTCGCGGTATGCCCCGAATGAATGCGATCGCGATTGCCCGATCGGCCCGTAGCCCGACCGGGCAATGTCATCGACGAACCGCTGCGGATCGGCCTGGTAATTGGCGCGGAAGGCCGCCCCCGCGAAGGATAGCGCCGTCTCGCCATCGCCCCCGCGCAGCGCCACGATCTGGCCCGTCACCGTTTCCCGCCAGGCGGTTTCCGCGTCCTGGGCCACGACTGGCGCCAACATCAGCACACTCAGAAGAACATTCAAGAGAATACGCATAGGCAGCCTCCCATGGTTCTGGCGGCGTCCTGCCGCCACAGTTCTGCCCTCAAATGGTCCCGCCCTGCCCCTTTCGTTTCATACTCGAACCGCAAAGTCCGGTTTTAGTGGCAGCATCGGAAACGAGGATACGACGTCGATCCCATGCACATATCTACGTCTCCCAGGCGCAAGAGTTTCAGGTTGATGGCCGTTTTCGGCACGCTTGGCGCTGGTGTGGCCGCTGCCGCCGTGCTTCTGGCCGGTGTCAGCCCGACCCAGGCCGCCAATTTTGTCAGTCAACCTGATATGCAGGTGGCGGTCTTCATGGTGCCGCTGACCCTACTCCTCCTGGTCCTGCTTTTCGAGGCCGCGCGTTTTGTCTGGCGTGGCCCGCCTCCGGCCCAACCCCCACGCGCCCCTCGGCCTACCGATTGGGCGCAGTCACGCGATACCGCGTGAACCGGGCCTTTTGTCCCCCTGACGACCCCTCGGCCGGCCTCAGCGCCGGCCTTTCTTTTTGACCTTATTCCTATTGCGGCGGAGGCAACCCCGGAGCACACTTGGATTCTCTTTCAGGAGGACTGACCGATGCATGTCGATACCATCCTGCGAACCAAGGGCACTGCGGTTCATACCCTGCGCAAGACCGGCACGCTGGCCGATGCCGTCGCCCTGCTCAACGCCCACAACATCGGTGCCGTCGTCATCACCGAGGAAAATGGCAAGATCGTCGGGATCCTCTCCGAGCGCGACATCGTCCGCCAGCTCGGCAAGAACCCGACCGGCGCTCTCGCCCTGTCCATTGCCGACTGCATGACGAAGTCCGTCGTTACTGCCGAGCGCCTCACGACCATCGATGACGTCATGGAAATGATGACCCAGCGTCGCATCCGCCACATGCCGATTGCCGAACACGGCAAGCTGGTCGGCATCATCTCCATCGGCGACGTGGTCAAGCTCAAGATCGCCGAAGTCGAGCACGAGGCCGAGGCGCTGCGCGAATATATCGCGAGCTGACGCCTCAGCCGCCGAGCCGCATCAGTCCTGCCGCCGTGGGCCGAAATCCGCAGGCGCGATAAAATGCTTCGAGATGCGGCTCGAAGTCCACATGCAGCCAATGCACACCCGCCGCTTGGCCCTCCAGCGCTGCCCGCCGTACCAGTTCGGTGGCAATGCCGCGCCGCCGATAGGCCGGGTCCACCGCCGTATCGAGGACGAAGGCATGCAGCCCGCCATCCCAGGCGAGGTTGACGAAGCCGACCAGGCGATCCCCGTCATGGGCGCCGATATGGGCCAGGCTGCGCTCCAGCACGCGCTCATAGCCCGGAGGGAGCGGCCCGCCCCAGGCGCGTTGCCAGAAGGCCGACAGCGCATCGTCACCGGGAAACGGATTGGTTCGATACTCGATCATGTCCGGCTTGCCCACCTTACCAACCTCTCCAACTCTTCATGCGATCGCAAGGTTGTGAAGAACTTGCCTTCCCTATCTTCAGGTCATGCCGGTTACCGGCGCTATCCCATGCAAAGGATGAACGACCATGAAGACGATTTCCACCACCGCCATCCTGGCCCTGATGACCGCTTCCATCGGCCTCGGCGCCATGGCTCCGGCCCTGGCCCAGGACGCGACCCCCGCGGCTCCCGCCGCCCAGACTCAGCCGGCTGATCCCGCCGCTTCCGGCGAACGCGGCTTCCGCAACGGTCCGGGAATGCGCCAGGGCGGCGGCCTGTTCGATTTCCGGGGCGGCGCCGAAGCGATCGAGATCGCCATCGTGCGCCTCAGCCACGCCATCGAGCTGACCGACGAACAGGCAGTCCTGCTCGAAACCCTCAAGTCCGATGCCCTGGCTGCCGCCGCGGCCTTCGAGGCCGCCACCGAAGGCCTGCGCCCGACCCCGCCGGCCGAAGGCGAAACGGCCGCCGTGCCGGACATTTCCGAGCGCTTCGACAACCGTATCGCCATCGAGACTGCCCACCTTGCGGCACTCGAAGCCGTACAGCCGGCCTTCACCGCCTTCTTCGACAGCCTGACCGACGAACAGAAGGCCGACCTCATGCCCGAACGCGGCGAGCGCATGGGCAAGCACCAGGGCGGTTTCGGCCAGCATGGCGGCATGGGTGGCCAGCGTCCCATGGGTCCGGGCAACCGCTGATCCACCAAGGTGCCGGTCCACCGTCCTTCGTCGGTGGACCGCCCCGCGGCGCTCCCTCCGCCCCCATGTTGCGGGCGCCGCCGAACCCCGGCACTCAACGGCCGGGGTTTGCTTTTGCCCGCGCCTCGAATACGAGAGAAGCAAAGCTTTCCTCCGGGCCATTCATGACCACCCTTCCTCTCGATCCGTCACGCATCCGCGCCCTGTTCCCCGCCTTCGACGAGCCCAGCCTTGCCGGCCAGGCCTTCTTCGAGAATGCTGGCGGGTCCTACACGGCACAGGCGACACTCGACATCCTCGACCACTACTATCGCGCCACCAAGGTGCAGCCCTATGGTGTCTATGCGGCTTCCGAAGCCGCCGGCCAGGCCATGGACCGCGCGTACGAGCGCCTCGCGCGCGCGCTCAATGTCTCCACCGACTGGATCCATATCGGCCCGTCAAGTTCCGCCAACACCTATGTCCTGGGCAATGCTTTCGCCGCCTGGCTCAAGCCCGGCGATGCGGTGATCGTCACCAATCAGGACCACGAAGCCAATACCGGCAACTGGCGGCGTCTCGCCAATCGCGGCATCGAAGTGCGCGAATGGCGCGTTGACACCGAGACGGCGCGCCTGTCCCTCGACGCGCTCGATGCGCTGCTCGACGAAAAGGTCAAGCTCGTCGCCGCGCCGCATTGCTCCAATATCGTGG
>CBFGPB010000204.1:0-5052 GCA_965650545.1 uncultured Devosia sp.
GCGCGCCCGCGCGGCGGTCTTGCGCAGGCCCTGGTGAATGGCAAGCACTTCGCCGATCTGCCTTCCGATCGTGTGGACCGGATTGAGCGAACTCATCGGCTCCTGGAAGATCATGCCGACGCGATTGCCGCGTACCGAGCGCAGTGTGGCCTCGTCTGCCCGCGCCAGGTTCTCGCCCTCGAACAGGATTTCCCCATCCAGATGCGCGCTGGCGGGCAGCAGCCGCAGGGCGGAGAGCGCCGTCACCGACTTGCCCGAGCCGCTTTCCCCCACCAGCGCCAGCGTCTCACCCGGCATGATGTCGAACGACACATCCCGCACGGCCTCGAAGGGCCCGAAGGAAATGGTGAGGTCACGGATGGAGAGGAGGGGCGTGGTCACCGGAACGTCTTCCTCGGGTCGAAGGCGTCGCGGACCGCTTCGCCAATGAAGACCAGCAGCGTCATCATGATGGCGACGGTGAAGAAGCCGGTCAGCGCCAGCCAGGGGGCTTCGAGGCTGGATTTGCCTTCCGCCAGCAGGCGCCCCAGCGAGGGCGCCGTCACCGGCAGGCCGAAACCGAGGAAATCGAGCGAGGTCAGGGTCGCCACCGAGCCTGAGAGGATGAAGGGCATGAAGGTCAGCGTCGCCACCATGGCGTTGGGCAGCAGGTGCCGCCACATGATGGTGCGGTTGGAGACGCCCAGAGCGCGGGCGGCGTTGACATATTCGAAGTTGCGGGCGCGCAGGAACTCGGCGCGCACGATGCCGACCAGCGTGACCCAGGAGAAGAGCAAAAGAATGCCCATCAGCACCCAGAAACTGGGGGCGATGACGGATGAGACAATCAAGAGCAGGTAGAGCGAAGGGACCGAGGTCCAGATTTCGATGAGGCGCTGCGCGACGAGATCAATCCAGCCGCCGAAATAGCCTTGCACCGCCCCGGCCGCGACGCCGATGACGGAGGAGAGCACGGTCAGGATCAGCCCGAAGAGAATGGAAATGCGGAACCCATGGATCAGCCGCGCCAGCACGTCGCGCCCGCCCACATCGGTGCCCAGCCAGTGATAATTGCCCGGCACGCAGAGCGGGTCGGCGGTGCCGCCGGGATAGCGCTGGCAGATCTGTTCGCGGGTCAGCAGCCAACTGGGCGGATTGGCGCCGGGAAAGGCGAGATAGCTGTCCACCGTCAGGTGATTGAAGCGCACGGGGGGCCACAGCATCCAGCCATTGGCCTCGATCTCGGCGATATTGCCCTCGAAGCGGTAATTGGTGACGCCCAGGAAGCCGCCGAACTTGGACTCGGGATAGTCGACGAAAGCCGGCACCAATAGCTCGCCCTTGTACATGACGAGGATCGGCCGGTCATTGGCGACGAATTCGGCGCCCAGCGTGACGACGAAGAGCACCATGAAGATCCAAAAGCTCCACCAGCCGCGCCGGTTGGCCCGGAAATTGGCGAGCCGCCGCTGGTTGAGCGGGGAGAGGCGGGAGGGTCGCTCGATGGCCTGCTCCAGGGTGCTCATACGTTGCGCCCTTCGAAATCGAGGCGCGGATCGACCCACATATAGGCGAGGTCCGAGATCAGTCCGATTACGAGGCCGAGCAGCGAGAAGATGTAGAGCGTGGCAAAGACCACCGGATAGTCGCGATTGACCACCGACTGGAAGCCGAGCAGCCCCAGCCCGTCGAGCGCAAAAATGGTTTCGATCAGCAGCGAGCCGCCGAAGAAGACGCCGATGAAGGCGCCGGGGAAACCGGCAATGATCAGCATCATGGCATTGCGGAAGACGTGGCCGTACAGCACCTGGTTTTCCGTGAGGCCCTTGGCGCGCGCCGTGACCACGTATTGTTTGCCGATTTCATCGAGGAAGGAATTCTTGGTCAGCAATGTCGCCGTGGCAAAGGCGCCCAGGCCCATGGCGGTGATCGGCAGGACCAGGTGCCAGAAATAGTCGAGGATTTGCCGCCACCAGGGAAAGGTCTCCCAGCCCGGCGAGGTCAGCCCGCGCAGCGGGAAGATCGACCAGAAGGAGCCGCCGGCAAAAAGGATCACCAGGGCGATGGCGATGAGGAAGCCCGGCACGGCATAGCCGACGATGATGACGGTCGAGGTCCAGACATCGAAGCGCGAGCCGTCGCGCATGGCCTTGGCAATGCCGAGCGGAATGGAGACAGCATAGGCGATCAGCGTCATCCAAAGGCCCAGCGAGATGGAAACAGGCATCTTTTCGAGCACGAGATCGATCACCGAGATGTCGCGGTAGTAGCTCTCGCCGAAGTCGAAGCGCAGGTAATTGCCCATCATGGTGAGGAAGCGTTCGAGCGGCGGCTTGTCGAAGCCGAACTGCTTTTCGATCCGCGCGACCAGTTCCGGCGGCAGGCCCTGGCTGCCGCGATAGGCGCTCTTGTCCCCCTGGCCGGGTTGGGCGGCAAAATCGCCGGCCTCGCTGCCGGTGATGCGCTCGGATATGCCCGCATTCTGCCCCGAGAGATTGGCGAGAGCCTGCTCGACAGGCCCTCCGGGCGCGAACTGGGTGATCAGAAAGCTGACGGCCATGATGCCGAGCACGGTCGGGATCATCAGCAGGAGGCGGCGAATGATATAGGCGCCCATTGCGTCTCCGGCGGTCTACGGATCCGGTCCATGGTGCCCAAAGCCTCGGCTCGGGCAAATCACCATGCGGTGACGGATATTTGCCAATGCAACATTTCGGTGACGGCTTGGCAAGCTTGGCCGACCGCGGAACCGTCGGCACCCATTCCATGTCCCGGCCTTGCCCCCGCGTGCTGTTCACGCCACCATGACCACCAATATGGAGCCGCTCATGAAATTCGCCCCCATCATCCAGGTCCGAAGCCGCTCGGCGGCGCAGGTGCTTATGGTCGCCCTGCGCGCTCATGGCTTTCACCCGCTGGAGCCGCGCGAAGGCGGATTGCCCGGCGTGCCCACGATTTTCGGGCCCGAAGGCTTCGTCGTGGAAGTGCCGGAGGACGAGGTCGAGGATGCGACGCTGCTGGCCACGGACCTGCTCAGGGACATGGAGGGCTCCGCCCCGTAAAACGGCCACATTGGTGTGAGAGCGGAAGTTATGCGGGACGGGCAATTGAACCAGGCGGTGGCTTTGGGTATAAGCCGCCACAAGTGTTAATGTGCATTAAGCCTTTGCGGCAGGAGTGATCAATGCAGGATTGGAAGCGCGGCGCTTCATCCGTTGTCGGCCTCGCGGCCCTGGCCCTGTTGGCGGCGGCCTGTTCCCCGTCCAGCCGGACCAATACCGCCAATCTCAATGTCGTGGGCCAGCCCCAGCAGCTGCAGCCGGTGCAGAATTCCACCGTGCAGCAGACCACGCTGCCGGCCATCGGCGCAACCGGTACCCCGGCCCCGGGCCTCAGCGGCCAGCCTGTGCTGGGCGGGCAGACGACCACGACGACGACCGTTGCCGCCACGACCCCTGTGGCCGGTACGGCTGGTTCCATCACCACGGTCGGCGCGCCGCTGACTACCGGCGTTTCGACCGGACCGGAAGGCGCCTGGAACGTGGTTGCGGGCGGTCAGACCTGCCGCCTCAACCTGCCGCTCACCGCCAAGACCGGCACCAATTACTATCGCGCCTCGGCCCCGGGCTGCACCGTGCCGCAGATCGCCTCGGTCACCGGCTGGCAGCAGGTGGGCTCGCAGCTCCAGCTCTATGATGAAAACGGCAATATCGCCGCCTTCCTCGCCCCCTCGGGTGGCCGCTATATCGGCACCATGGGCGGCGGCCAGGCCGTCTCGATGGCCCGCTGAGTTTGAAAGCCGGTCCGAAAGGGCCGGCTTTTTTGTTTGGTGCGGGTTCATCCCAATTCACGATGCCGCCCTCGGGCTTGACCCGAGGGCCTCTCACAACGCAATGGGTGTGGCAGCGGGCCCTCGGGTCGGGCCCGAGGGCGGCACGGTATTTGTTGATGGTATCTCTCACTCAGAAATCCCCCGTCCGCGCTGCCTATGACGACCTCGTCGCCCGGGGTGCCCTGACGCCTGATCCGGCACAGGTGGAAGCGGCGCGGGAGCTCGACCGCGTCTTGCATGACCTCGTGACCCATAAGCCCAAGCGCGTCTTCGGCTTCTTCGAGAAGCCGGCAAAATCGATCCGCGGTCTGTACCTCCATGGCGAGGTGGGGCGCGGCAAGACCATGCTGATGGACCTGTTCTTTGCCGCCGTGCCGTTCCGGGAGAAGCGGCGCGTGCATTTCCACGAATTCATGGACGAGGTGCATGCCGGCATTGCCGCTTTCCGCAAATCGCCGCGCGGCAAGGATGACGATGCCGATCCGGTCGAAGCGGTGGTCAAACCCATTCTCAAGTCCGGCCTGCGCCTGCTTTGCCTCGACGAATTCCATGTGCATGACATTGCCAACGCAATGCTGCTCGATCGGTTGTTCTCAAAGCTTTTTGCCGGTGGCGTGACGCTGGTAGCCACCTCCAATGTCGTGCCGGACGGGCTCTACAAGGATGGCCTCAACCGCCAGCTCTTCCTGCCCTTCATTGCCCTTCTGAAGGAAAAGACGGTGGTGGCAGACCTGCCCAGCCAGCAGGATTATCGCCGCCTGAAATTCGCCGGCCAGCATGTCTATGCCTTCGGCACGGGGCCGGAGGTCAAGGCCGCCATGGACCAGATGTGGTTGCGCATTACTGGCGGCGAGCCGGGCGCACCGGGCGTCGTCGAAAGCATCGGCAGGCAGATCCCCGTGCCGCTCATGGCCATGGGCGCGGCGCGTTTCGGCTTCTCCGACCTCTGCGAAAAGCCGCTCGGCACCCGCGACTTCGTGCGCATCGCCCACCAGTTCGATTCCCTCGTGCTCGACAATGTCCGGCAGATGGACCGCACGCGGTCCGACGCGGCCAAGCGCTTCATCCTCCTCATCGACTCGCTCTACGACCGGGGCGTGAAACTGGCCGCCAGCTTTGCAGTACCGCTCGACCAACTGGGCGCTGACGACAAGACGGCCTTCGAGTTCCAGCGCACCCTGTCGCGCCTCACCGAGATGCAGTCGGAGGAATATCTCGCCAAGGGCCTGCGCGACACGGCG
>CBFGPB010000205.1:0-5040 GCA_965650545.1 uncultured Devosia sp.
TCGAGATCGAGATGCAGCCCTCGCCCGGGGCCGGCGGGTTTGAAATTCCCGGCATGCCCAATGGCGGCATCGGCATGATCAATCTTTCCGACATGTTCAAGCAGGCCATGGGCGGGCGCGGGGTCAAGCGCAAGATCAAGGTCAAGGATGCCTATGAGCCGCTGATCGCCGAGGAAGCCGACAAGCTGCTCGACCAGGACCAATTGAAGGCCGAGGCCATCGAGCTGGTCGAGAACCACGGCATCGTCTTCATCGACGAGATCGACAAGGTCGCGGCCCGCGAGGGTGGGGTGCAGGGCGGTCCATCACGCGAAGGCGTGCAGCGGGACCTGCTTCCGCTGATCGAAGGCACGACGGTCGCCACCAAGTATGGGCCGGTCAAGACCGACCATATCCTCTTCATCGCCTCGGGCGCCTTCCATGTGTCCAAGCCCTCCGACCTGCTGCCTGAACTGCAGGGCCGACTGCCCATCCGCGTCGAATTGAAGGCGCTAACGCGCGAGGATTTCATCGGCATTCTCTCGGACACCGAAGCCAGCCTCATCAAGCAATATGTGGCGCTGATGGGCACCGAGGGGGTGACGCTGACCGTGACCCAGGACGCCATCGAGGCGATCGCCGACGCCGCGGTGAAGGTCAATTCCACCGTCGAGAATATCGGTGCGCGGCGGCTGCAAACGGTGATGGAGCGGCTGGTCGAGGAGATTTCCTTCGATGCGCCGGACCAGGCCGGCCAGACCATCAATATCGACGCCGCCTTCGTGCGCGAGAAGGTGGGCGTATTGGCCGGCGACACGGACCTGAGCAAATTCGTGTTGTAGGTATCTGCTCCTGCGCCCCCCTCCCCTTGAGGGGGAGGGACCTAGGGTGGGGTGGAAGCCCTAGAACTCAATGCCTGTGTGTCACCCCACCCTAGCTTCGCTACCCTCCCCCTCAAGGGGAGGGAACGCCCCATCAGCCTTCAACGCTATCGCTTGCGACCGGACCGCTTCACCAATTCATCGCGCAGGAATTTCAGATCCTCGGCGCCCAGTCGGGCGATGTCGTCGCGCAGGCGATTGGCCAGTTCGGTGGCCTCGGGCACCAGCCCACCGGTATCAATGGTCACCTTGGGATCGGAAATCTCGGCGAGGCGCTGCAGTTCCTCGGCCTCGTCCCAGATGACATTGAAGAAGGCGATGATGCGATGCAGCAGGAAGCTGGTCGGCTGGCCGCGCTTGCCGTGTTCGAGCGCCGAGAGATAGGCGGAGGACACGTTGAGGGCCGCCGCCATTTCCTTCAAAGAAATGCCGCGCGCTTCGCGCAGGGATCGCAATTTGGCGCCGAGCGGGGTCATTGCCGTCTCAGGCGCACATACCACGCCCCCTCTCCACCATGGCCGCGCGCCGCCACGCTCCAGCCGGAGATCAGATGCGACAGGCCCGGTTCGGACAGCCAGATGGGCAGCATGGTGCGCAGGATGCCCCGCTCGGTCATGGCGGCGATATAGTCATTGTCGGTCTTGACGCCCTTGCCGGTGATGACGAGCACGGTCCGGTCGCCGCGCGCCGCCCGGGCGCCGATGAAGCGCCTGAGCGTCTCGCGGGCTTCGGCCTGGGTCATGCCATGCAGATCGATCTTGCCATCGATGTCGATGCGACCGCGGCGGACCTTCTTGTGGATGGCGGGATCGACCCCTCTTTCGACGACCTGCACCGGGCTGGCGGGTGCCTGATAGGCGGGCAGGAAGGGTTTTCCCGCCGTGAGGGGTTTTGGCGGCGCCTTGACCAGCGGTTCCGGATCGGGCTCCGGCATGGGCAGGGCGCCAGTGCCCAGCCGCAACAGACCCTTGCGGCGTAGCGGCTCGACCGTTTCGGCGACCTGGGTCCAGAGGTGGAAGTCATGCGGCAGGCGCCTGGATCCGCGCTTGGTCATGGTGCGGCCTGCCGGATGGGATCAATCGAGCTGGCTGGTGGCCACGACTTTCCAATTGGGATCGCGCGATTTGGGGTTGCGCGAGAAGGTCCATTCGTCGGCGATCACCTGGACCTGGTCGGCATTGCCTTCCACCAGGTTCCCATCCTTGTCGCGGGTCGCCGAGACCACTTCGGCATGGAAGTCGACCGTCACATTGACGTCCTTCTTGTCGAACTCCGCATCGACAATGGCGATGCGGGGGAGGCCGACGAAGGTGAAGTCGACCGTCTTGCCCTCGGCCTCCCGCTCGGCAATGGCGCGCTGGAAACTGTCGAAAATGGGCTTGTCGAGCAGGTTCTTGAGCGTCTGGCGATCGCCCTGGGCAAAGGCGGTGACGATCATCTCGTAAGCCTGCTTGGCGCCTTCGAGGAAGCTCTTGGGGGAGAAGGTCGGGTCGACATCGGCCACGGCCTTGAGGCCGGCAGCAAGCTCGGCATTGCCGGAAGCGGCCTGCTCGATTTCGGCTTCGAGCTTGCGGGCGCGGCGCTCGTCATCGAGCTCCGGCTGGGCCGCACGCGGACGCAGCGGCACCACGGTTTCCTCGGCCGCTTCGCCCGCCTTTTCGGTCCGGGAAGACCGCGTGCGATCCACCGGCGGCCGTTCATTGCCCGTGCGCGTGCCCAGCACGGAGCGCAGCCGGAACAGCACGAAGACCGCAACGGCGATGGCAATCAGCGTCGGCAGGTCGAGGAAATCGTCCATGGAATAAATACCTTGTCGCTAGGCTTCGACAAAAACAGTTCGGAGGCGCTCGTTCCGCGCCACATTGACCCTATATATAGGCAAAGCTTTACCCCGAAACCAGTTCACGAAGGGGCGAGTTGCGATTTTGCCGCGCTCGACCCTGCCGCCAGAGACAGGACATGCCCGTGGCCCGCCTGATTGCCCTCAGTTTTCTCGCCTTGCCGCTGGTCGAGATCGCGCTCTTTATCCTTGTTGGCCGGGCCATCGGCCTCTTTCCCACGCTGGCGCTGGTGATCCTGGCGGCCATTGCCGGCGGCCTGCTGCTGCGCCAACAGGGCCTGGGCGTCGTGGCCCGGCTGCGCAGCAACGTCAATGCCGGCACCATTCCAGGCCGCACCATGTTCGATGCGATGCTGATCGGCCTGGCCGCCGTGTTTCTTGTCCTGCCGGGCTTTCTCAGTGATATCGCCGCCCTTCTGCTGCTGATCCCGGGCGTGCGCGGCTGGATCTTTTCGGCGCTGGCCGGGCGGGTCCGGGTCGTCGAGACCACGACCAGCTATCGGCGCTACGATGACGGGCCGGATGCGCGGGACATCGAGGTCAAGGCCATTGAGCTCAAGGACGATGACTGGCGGGACGCGCGCAAATAGGCGGCTCGGCTTGTTCGCCTCCATCAAAAGTGTTAGCCACACGGCCAGATTTGCCTCAATGAGCCATCAAGAAGGACCAGACAATGGCCGATGAAAACCAGGGCGCGGCTGCGCCGCAGCCCGGCAACGCCCCCAGCATGAACCTCGTGGGCCAGTATATCCGCGATCTTTCCTTCGAAAATCCCGGCGCACCCGGCACGCTGCTGGCCGGCGGCGCCAACCCGGCTTTCAACGTCTCGATTTCGGTCGGCGTGAAGAAGCAGAACGAGGAAATCTACGCGGTCGAACTGACTCTCCTGGCCAAGGCCAATCGCGACGAGACCGTGCTGTTCAATGTCGAGCTGGTCTATGGCGGCATTTTCCGCCTCAAGAACGTGCCCGAGGCCCAGCTGTCGCCGCTCCTGATGGTGGAATGCCCGCGGCTGATCTTCCCCTTCGCCCGCCAGGTCCTGGCCAGCGTCACCCAGCAGGGCGGTTTCCCGCCGCTGATGATGGAGCCGGTGGATTTCTCGGCCATTTATCGCCAGAACCTGGCCAAGCTGGCCGCGCAGGGTGGCGCCGCGGCTGCACCGGCAGAGACCGGCAAGCCGAACTGATCGGATCGCTCTCAGCCCAAATGACAAACCCCGGCTCGCGCCGGGGTTTTTTGTTTGGAGGATCTTTCCAGCCTACTCTGCGGCAGCCTCGGCATATTGCGCCCAGATGGCGCTCTCGCCCATCTTGCCGACAAAGGCGGCATGGGCCTCGGCTTCGGCAAGGCTGACGCGGTTGGGCAGGGGATTGGGGCGCTGCGCCGCAGCCACGCGCACCTGCATCGCCCCCGCCACCGCAGTCTCGACTTCGGCCACCAGCGCCAGGCTGACCTGCTTGCCGCCGATCAGTTCGAGATAGACCTCGGCCAGGATCTCGCTGTCGAGCAAAGCTCCATGCAGCGTGCGGCGGGAATTGTCGATGCCGTAATGCTTGCAGAGCGCATCGAGGCTGACGCGGGCGCCCGGATGCTTCTGGCGGGCGACCATGACGGTGTCGATCACCGCATTGGAGAGGCGCGGCAGGCCGGCCCATTCCATCTCGGCATTGAGAAAGCCCATGTCGAAGGGCGCATTGTGGATGACCAGGGTCGCATCGCCAATGAAGGCGCGGAAATCCTCGGCCACGGCCTTGAACAGCGGCTTGTCGGCGAGGAATTCGTCGCTCAAGCCATGCACGCGGAAGGCTTCCTCGGGCATGGCGCGCTGGGGATTGATATAGACGTGGAAGGTCTTGCCGGTCGGGATGTGGTTGATCAGTTCGACACAACCGATTTCCACCAGCCGGTCGCCGCCCTGGGGGGAGAGACCGGTGGTTTCGGTGTCGAGAACGATTTCCCGGATCATTGGCCCTGCCGTCTCAAATCCGCCACGAGGTCGGCGACCTGGGCTTCGATCGTCTCGCGCGACTGCGCCGTGTCGAAAGTCCAGGTTGCCCTTTTCTTCTTTTCGGCCTGCGGCATCTGCCGGGCAAGCAGGCTCTCCATCTTTTCCACGGTCATGCCGGGCCGGGCCAGGATGCGCTGGCGCTGGATCGCGTCGTCGCAAAAGGTCACGGCAATGGCGTCAAAGCCATAATCGTGACCGCTTTCAAAGAGGAGCGGCACTTCCACGGCCGCCGCGAAATGTCCGTCCCGTTCGGCCGCGTCGAGAAATTGGGCGATCTTTGCGCGTACCAGCGGATGCACAATGGCTTCGAGGCGCTTGAAGCCGGACGGATC